>JAQVAR010000038.1 GCA_028690725.1 Candidatus Iainarchaeum sp. | reverse complement strand
TTCTAGAATGAACAAACATAAAATTTCAAATGAAAAAATTTTATTTGATTTTTTATTTAATTTACCAAGGCATATTGATTTATCACAATTAGCGATGCCAATATCTTCTAAAACAAAAAAAGATGAAGATTTTAGATGTATTTCTCAAAAAGTAATAAATTCTTATTTTGATATTCCATTAAAAGAAGCAACAGGAAAAGATGTTTCAGATTTTTATATAAAAAAAAGATATGATTTAATAGAAAAATATGTTTTTGAAGAATTTACTTTTGAACTTTTATATCGTTCAATTTTAGAATATTTTATTTTTGTGAACTAATTTTTTAAAAATTATTGTCCTAATAATTGTGTGTTTTTATTTGTATTTTAATGGTTGTTATACATAAAAAATAGTGTTTTTAACTTTTTAACGTTTTAAAATAACAAAAAAAGTTGGTAAATGTTTTTATATAACTTGTCTTATATTATTTTCAACATGAACCCAACACAAGAAAATATTGGTGAGAAAATGTACAATGGTAGAGAAGAATTTCTTTGTAAACTGCTCGATGTTGGTGGCAAATGTTTAGAAAATGAATCTTTAGCTTTTCAAAAAAAATCTTTTTGTTATTTAAAAGAAGAATAATTTTTTAACAATCATTTTATTTATTTTTTTGTTAGGATTGATTGTGTTAAAATTTGATTTAATAACTAATTTTTAATCTTTTTGAATTAAACTATTTTATGAGATTAGCTGTTACTGGTACGCCAGGAGTTGGCAAAACGACTCTTTCAAAGGAGCTTTCTAAAAAATTTAAATTAAAGTATATAAATGAAAAAGAATTTGCTCTAAAAAATAACCTTGGTCATTTTAATGACGATAATGAATTAGAAATTCCTATTAAAAAATTTGAAAAGAAGGCTAATTTGTTTCTTTCTAAAAATAAAAATGTTATTTTTGAAGGGCATATAATTTGTGAAATGAAGTTAAATGTTGATAAAATTATTTTGTTAACTATTGATCCTGATGAATTAGAATTAAGATTGGAAAAAAGACATTATTCTATTGAAAAAATGATGGATAATGTTTTTTGTGAGGGAATAAATTATTGCAAAAAAAAGGTACTAAAAAATTATTTTTCTAGTAAAATAATAGAAATTCAATCCCAAAATAATGTAAAATCCACTTTTTTGTTATTACTTTCAAAATTATTGAAATAATTCATTTTAAAAACCATTTTTATTTAATGATTGATAATGAATAAAATAATAGTGTTTTTTTTAGTATTCTTTTTAATTTTTCCATTTGCTTTTTCAACAGAATTTCCTTTATCAAAATTTGGTTTTGAAGAAACAAGATTAGAAGAGTTTAATTCATTTAAATGTTATTCAATTGTTTTTGATTCTGATATTTTAGATCAAACTAATAATTTGCACCCAATTTTATCAATTTATGCTGATTTTGTTGGTAAAGAGAATGATAGTTCATATATAAGTATTGAATTAAATGAAAATAGGCAAATTTTTTGGAAAGAAAATTTTGTTTGTGATAATCGTTGTGTTGCCAGAATGTTTTTAGAAGAAATTAATGCTGGTGATAGAATTAATTTTTGTATTAAAACTGGTGCAAGTAAAATAACTATTTTTTCAGATTCTAAAATTGGTTTTTATGATACTCCTGTTTTAAAAATTAAAAATATTTCTCCTAATGAAATAACTCTTGGAGAAAGATCAAAAATGCAAATTGTTATAGAAAATTCTGGTTCCAAAAAAGCAGATGTTTTTGTTCAATTTGTGGCAGAAGATTTACGTTCATTAATAGAAATAACAAGTTTTGATATTGTTGAAGGGGATGCTAGTGCAACAACAACAATTCAACCTAATGAATCAAAAGAATTTGTGTTTTATATAAAACCAATATTTATTAGTAATTATAATCTACCATCTTCTGAATTATTTTTTGAAAATATTTTTGGAGAAAATCAAAGAATATTGAGTAATCATCCTCAATTATCTGTTATTGAACCAGATCAAGCAGAAATAACAATTATTGGAAAGGATATTAAAGAAAATGAATTTTCTTTTATTGTTAAAATCAAGAATAAGTGGGGGATTGCTTTAGATGGAAATTTAATACTTTTTCCAAAAGATTTAGTTGATAGTTATAAAGAAAAAATATTAATAAATCCTTTTTCAGAAAAAGAATTTGTTTTTGTAACAAAAAAATTATCACAAGGAAATTATTTTATAAATGCACAATTAAATACAACTGATTTTAATTATCTTTCTGAAAGCATTTTTTTTCCTATTATAGAACAAAATTTTTTATTTGAGATTTTTTTTTCACTTTTTGCAATATTACTTGCAATAATTATTTTTTTAACAATTTATTTTAGTAAAAAATAGTTTTTTTGTTTATTCTTCCCATTGTTCTAAAACTTTTTGTTTTAATTCTTTGCTTTTTTTTCTTCTTTTTAAAATGTTTAATTTTAATACTCCTGCAACAAAAATTATTAATAATATTGGAATTATCCCTAAAATAATAAAATTTTGATCAGATTCATTTGCTAAAATTAATAATGCTTGTATATAATTGTTTGAATCTATTTCTTTTTTTGCATTATTTAATATTGAAAAACTTTTTCCAGAATCGATTGACAAATTATATTCTTTTATAACAAATCTTTTTATTTCATCAATTGCAAGAGTTAATTCGCTTTTAACATTTTTTAATTGTAAAAAATCTTTTTCATTATATTTTTCAAAATCATTAATTATTGTTTTTATTTTTTCTAATCTACTTTTTGTTATTGGGTAAACAAATTTTAATTTAGACAATTCTAAATTATCAAAAAGAAATTGTTTTTCTAAGAATATAATAAATAATTTTGTATTTTTTAATAATTCATCAAATTCTTTTTGTTTATTTTCTAGTTCAACTTTTTTTTCTAGTTCAATTATTTCTTGTTTTGTATTATATTCTTCATACAATTCTAATAACTCTAAATATGTTTTTTTTGCAGAAATTGGATCAAATGCAATTATTTTTTCTATTTCCTCTGCTTTTTCAATTATTTCTTCATTAATTGTGGCTAATGAATTATCAATATTTTGCTTATTTGTTTTTTTAATAATTTCACTTATTTTTTTTAAGATTTCTTTATCTATTTCAAAAGTGCTTTTTTCAATGGTTAAAAAAGCAGAATCTATTTTATTATTTTCTAATTCATTTGTTGCTTTTTCAATTATTTTAATCATTTCACTTTTTATTTCATTCAACCCTAGTTTCTCAGCGTCTATAACATTTTTTTGCAGCTCTTTTATTTTTTCTTTTATTTTATCAATTTTTATTTGTTCATTAATAAAAACAATGTTTTCATTTTCAATTTCTAATATTTTTTCATTTCCTTCTTTTATTAATTTTTCATATTCTTTTATTAATTTTTCATTAAACTCTATTTTTAAAATATCTTCAATTTTTTTTGTAATTTCTTCTTCTTTAATTTGCTTTAACTTATTTAAAATATCGTTTAATTGTTCTTCATAGTATTCTTCAACTAATTCAATTTCTAAAATTAATGTATATTTTCTTTCTTGTTTTGGTAAAAAATCTTGATTTTTTAAAATAATATTGTTGTTTAATATTTCTTTTTGTTTGTTGGTCATTATTTCATCAAAAACATTTATTTGTTTTATATTTTCATTTGAATTAATTGGGATAATTAATGTTCCTTTTATTGTTTCATTTGTTAAATTTTTTGCAATAATATTATACTCTATTTTTTTATTTTGTAATGTTATTAGTTTACTATTTTCTAAATTTTTTTCAAGATTAATTAATTTTTTTGTGTAAAAAAATATTATAATATTAGTTTTTTTATCAATATTTTCTCCTACAAAAATTATTTCATTTTCTTGTATTGAATAGTTAACTTCTTTGTCTTCAATAAAGACAACTATTTTTGTTGTTTCATTTAATTGTTTTGTTTTTATTAATAATTTATTTATTTTTTCAGTTTCTACAGTTATTTTTCTTTGTATTAGGCCTGATTGGTTAGTTGCATAAATTATTTTGTCTTCTTCAATTAAATTAATTTTTTTATTGATTTCAATATCAATTTTCGTTTTTCCACTAGGGATATTTGTTAAAACAATAAAACCGTTTTCACCAAATTGAATATTTTCTACATTTTTTTGCATTTCTTTTATTTCGCCTTTTTCTATTTCAATAAAAAAAGTTTCTTTATTTTTTATTTCTTCAAAAGGATTATTAATATTTATTCTTAATATTAAATTAATGTCTGTTTCAATTGTTTTTAATTCATTAATTAAATATTCTTTTTCAATTAATTTTTCAATAACTTTTATTTTGTAAATTTTATTTTTTTCAACAATTTTTTTTAATTCATTTTCAAGTTGTTCTAAAATTTGTTCTTTTTTTGGAAGAATATTTTTATAATTAATTTTTTTATTTTTATAATATTTTTCTAATTCAGCAATCATTTTTTTTATTTCTTCAATTTCTTTTTTAATTGTATTTTCATTTAAATAATAATTTATTTTTTCAAGAGTTATTTTTTCTTCAATTAATTTTTCAATATTTTCAATTATTTTTTGTATAATATAATCTTCTTTCAAAATATTATTTAATTGTTTTTTTATTGATTCACAAGCATCGTTAAAATAAAACAAATTTTCATTAGTTACTTTTTCTTTTTTTAAGTTTTCAAATAATAAAATTAATTCGTGTTCTTTTGAATAAAAAATTGTTTTATCTAAATATTCAAAGCAATCTTTAATTAAATCCATTTTTTTTGCTTCTAATTCTTCAAAATTATTTATTCCTTCAATTAAATAATTTTTTTTCTTTAACATTTCTTCACAATAATAAAGAATTTCTTCATTTTTTTTTATTACGTTTGTTGCAAAAAATAATAAATCTTGTTTTATTAATTCTAATTCTTTTTTACTTATATTATATTTTTCTTCTTTTATTTTTTTTGCTTCTTCAAAACATTTTTCTTTTAACAATAAAACATCTTTTTGTTTTTTTATTTCTAAATTTGTGTTTAATTCAATCAAATTATTATTTATTTTTTTAAGATTAAATAATTCTTCTCCTAAATTTAAAAGATTTTTTGATTTTTTTTCTTTTAGTTCTAATATTTCTTTTTGTATTTCTTCTAATAATAATTCATAATCTATTTTTTTACTAATTCCTTGTAATAAAAGTTCTTTTTCTAAAAAGTCAAAATTTTTATTTTTATTTATTTCATAAAGTAAATTAGAATTTTTGTTTTCTAATTCATTTATTTTTTTCCAATATTCTGGAATATCATTAATTATTTTTCTATAATTTGTGTTAATTTTGTTTAATAATTCTGAAAATCTTTTTATTGAAGAATTTTCTTTTCCTGCTAAATCTGAATAAAGTTTCATGAATTCTTTTGCTGGTAATTTTTTTAATTCTTTTAAACTCTCTTCTTTGAAAAAAACATTTTCTAATGAAGTAAACATGTCATAAAAATAGTTGCTTAAAAATGGAAAACTTCCTTCTTTTCCTAATCCAAGGTTTGTTAGTATTGCTCCTTCAACAAATTTATATGATTTTATCCAAAAAGAATCTTTTTCTATTAAATAAACATATTCTTTTGACATGTTTGATGAATTGTATTTTTGTATTTTATTTAAGTAATAGCTAACATAATTTTTGTTTTTTGTATTTCCGCTATCTAAATCAGATAATATTTGTCTTAATTCAATTAATGAATAATATATTTCTTCTTCTTTTAAATAATCTATTTTTTGTTCAGTTAAAACTTGTTCTTCTAAACTAATAATTTCAAAACTATTTAATATTCCTAAATCCATTTCTCTGAAAGCTTCTTCTAAATAAAATCTTGTTTGATTTATTGCTCCTGGTAAATTTTGGGTGCTTCCATTTGAACAAAGTGTTGACAATTTTTTTAATTCTTCAATTCCTTTATTATAATAAAACCAGCTTCTCCCAAAATTATTTTTTAATTCATATAATTTACTCTCTTGTTCATAACCAAGATCTGTTTCGAACAACTCGTCTATTTCTTCAAAACATTCTTTTTCTGTTTTACAATTTCCAATATAATCATAGCTTTGTGTTGTTAGAGAATAACACAAATTTTTTTCTTCTCTTGACATTTCTGTGCAGCCAGTATTAAAAAAAATAATTATAAAAATAATTATAAAAATTTTTTTTTTCATATTATTTTTTTTATTTTTTTATTTAAAAAAAGAATTAATTTTTCGTCAAATGTCTAACTTATTTTGCATTGATTTATTATTTCTTGTGGGTTGTTTATGGATTTATATAAACACAAATTTTCTGCGGATAATAATTCTTTTGAATCAATACATATTTTTAATTGACTTGTTGTATTTTCTAAAAATGGTTCAATATAAAAATGCCCAAATAATATTCCTATTATTAGTCCAATTATAATTAATATTAGAAAAAGCTTGGTTTTTGAAAAAATTCTTCCTATCTTTCCTTTGCTTTTATGTTTTTTATTTATTATTTCTTCATATTCTTCATCTGGATTTCCTAAAGACATATTGAATTAATGTCTTTTTAGTTAAAAAAGTTTTGTTTTAATAATAAAAATGGGGTAATTCAAAAAAACAGTAAATATACATAATGTGTTTTTTTATATTATTATAGTAATTTTGCTTTTATGTTTTATACATAATTATTTTTTTGTTTTGTTTTTTTCGGAGAAATATTTATAAAGTAGTTATGCCTTCTATTAATAATAAATATTGGAGATTTGTTAAAATGTATAAATACACTATTGCGAGACAATTGGCTTCCAAGAGGGTTATTACCAATCGTGGTGATGAAGTAGGAAAACTTTCTGATATGGTTGTTGCTGAAGTTGGTGGAAATATAGAATCTTTAGTGGTTGAAGTTGATAGAAGTTCAAAAATTCTTTCTAAAGCTGGAAAAATAGGGAAAACTATTGAAATTCCTTATTCAGCAGTTACTGCTGTTAGTGATGTT
>JAQVAR010000002.1 GCA_028690725.1 Candidatus Iainarchaeum sp. | reverse complement strand
AAAAAAAATTTTGAAAAAACCTTGTGTTATAGTAACAACAAGTGGAATGATGAAAGGAGGACCAGTAGTTGGTTATGCTCAAAAATTAATGAATGATTCCAATAGTAAAATTCACTTGAGTGGTTATCAAGCAATTGGTACTCCTGGTAGAATGTTACAAGAAAAAGGAGTTCTTCCTTATGGCCCAGAAGAAAAATTGTTAAAAGTTTCTTGTAAATATGAGAAATATGATTTAAGTGCACACCCTAGTCAACAAGAAATGATTGGCACTCTAAAAAAATGGTCTCCTAAAAAAGTTTTTTTGGTTCATGGTGACAAAGAAGTAATGCCTATTTTTAAGAAAGAAATTCAAGAGAAACTTGGGATAGAAACAAGTATTTTGGAATTAGATAAAAAAATTGAATTTGAGTAATTATGAAAGAAATTGAAGTAAAAGTAATTGAAATTGATAAGAAAAAAATTATTAAAAAATTAAAAGAATTAAAAGCAAAAAAAATTGGCGAGTATAATATTGAAGCAATGTTGTTTGATACCTCAAACAAAAAGTTTTCTAAGAAAAAAAATCTTATTAGGTTAAGAAAAAAGAATGATTGTTGTTATTTTACTTTTAAGGGAAAAGAAACAAGGGGTTTTGCTAGAAAAGCAGAGGAAATAGAGTTTATTGTAAGTGATTTTGAAAAATCAAAATTATTTTTAGAAAAAATTGGTTTAATTCCATATTCTTTTACAAAAAAACACAGGATTACTTTTGAACTAAAAAATGCTTTGATAGAAATTGACGAATATTCAAATATTCCTGTTTTTTTGGAAATAGAAGCAAAAAGTGAAAAAAAAATAAGAGAAATAATTTCTTTGTTAGGGTTATCATCAAAAAACATTAAGACTTGGAATAGTTTTGACTTATTTAAATATTACAAAAAAAAGTACTCTTTTTAAGTACCAATACAATAATTATTTTTATGAGTTTTAAAAAATTTTGTCCAAAATGTGGAAAAGAAACAGAACAATTCGTTGAAAATATTTGTTTGGATTGTTTTTTGAAAAAAAAAGAATTGTTTGAAGTGGAGAAACCAAAATTTTTTTTATGCAAGTATTGTTTGAAATTATTATTCAAAAATAAGTGGGTTGATTTTAATGATGAATCAATTGCAAAAGAAATTGCTTTAAATGTTAATATTATCAAAGAATTAAAACAACCAAAAATATTTATTGAATTAGAAAAAAAATCTAGATTAGATTATAAAGCATTAATACAAGTAAGAGGTTTGTTATCAAAAACATTGGTTGAAAGAGAAAAGGAAATTAATTTTCAATTAAGAGAAACGACTTGTGATTCTTGTATGAAATTAAATGCTTCGTACAGAGAAGCTATTTTACAATTGAGAGCAAAAAGTGAAAAAGATTCTTTTGAAATGTTACAATTAACAAAAAATTTGTTAAAAAAAGAAATGTTAAAAGATTCTCTTAGTGGAACATCAAACATTATTAAAACAAAAAATGGTTTTGATTTGTGGATTGGTTCAAAAAAAGCAGCTTCAAAGGTTTCAAGAGAATTAGCACGAATTTATAATGTTAAAATAATTGTTTCAAAAAAACTTATTGGTGAAGAAAAAAGTGGTGAAAGAAAATATAGACACACTTTTTGTATAAAAATATTGTAAAAAGTAATTTAAAAAATTATTATTTTTGTAATTTGAATAATTTTTATTCTTCAAAAGAACCTAGTTTTTTTATTATTTCTTCCATTGGCATGTTTGTTGTTACAAGAGGAATTTTTTCACTCTCAGCAATTTTTATTGCTATTGGGTCAACTTCTTTTTTGGAAAAATCTCCGTGTAATATTATTAAATTTGG
This sequence comes from Candidatus Iainarchaeum sp., assembly GCA_028690725.1. Lineage (GTDB taxonomy): Archaea > Iainarchaeota > Iainarchaeia > Iainarchaeales > JAAZKV01 > JABIDZ01. Next base: position 33,076 of record JAQVAR010000002.1, on the reverse strand, counting down.
TTTCATATCTGTACTAAATCTACCAACTTTTACTGCGATAAGAGGACTTCTTCCATTTTCAACATGTCTAAATAATAATGCTCTGTTTGGTGTTTTACCATATAACATCATGTATTCATGAACTGGAACTTCTAGAATAACTTTTAAAGAGTCTATTATAGTATAACCAAATATTTGTTCTTCTTTCAGTTTGTGCGGCAAACAAATAACATTTCCATTAATTTTTCTTACCATTTCTATTGCTTTTACTCCTGAAGAAAATTCGTGGCTTTCAAAAGCCTTACTCTCATCCTGCTTAAAATCTTTTTCTAATTGTTTTATTACTTTTCCCCCTCTTGATTTATCAATATCTATTAATGTTTTTACTAGTCTAGAAATAACACCTATTCCTGGATTCTTCCTTCTCCCACCTTCATAATCGCTTATTGTTGAAGAAGAAACTTTTAAATGAGATGCTAATTCTGTTTGGTGTATAGCAAAAATTTCTCTCCACTTCTTCATACTCCCACCGGGATCAGAAGAAAGAGTAATTTCACCAGCAATAGTCATTGCCAATTTATCCATAACAATTATTTAATCAAAAAACCTTAAAAAGGCTTTCGTCAATTGTCATTTTTAATTAGTTATTTTTACGACACTTTTTTATTAAATTTTGTTTTGTTATTTTTGAAAAAAATTGGGTTTTATTATTTTGATAAATTAAAACGAAAAAAAAGAGTAATTAACATGTTAATTTAACGGATCTGGGGAGAATCGAACTCCCGTCAAAGGATTAGGAATCCTTTGTACTATCCACTATACTACAGATCCTTTAAACGCAATATTAATTGCTTGTATTAACAATAATTTTTGGGAATATTTTTAAGTCGTTTGGATTTATTGAATTTGAAATTATTGTGGGCTTTTTAGCTTAGATATTTTTGTTTCTAATTCTTTGTACAAAATTATTTTTTTTTGTTTTGTTAGGGAAAATAATTTTTTTTCAACTAAATTATTTGCTATTGTAAAAATGTAATTTGTTTTTATTACAGATTCTTTTATTGCCCCGTCTTTTTTTGTTAATGGAATACCTTTCATTTTAGTATTACTGGTTATTCCTGCCACAACAATATTTCCTAATTCTTCAAATAATACTACTGCTGGTCTTTTTTTTATTCCAATTAAATCAGAAAATTGAATATTTGCTAGAATAACTTCTCCACTAGAATAAATCATTTTTTCACCTATGCGCTTTCCCAATCTTCATCTTCTTTGTTATCCCATAATTCTTTCATCTTTCTTTTTTGAACATTGTGTAAAAATTCATCATATTGATTTTCTCTTTTTGTGTTATTAATAACGTCAATAAGCTCTGAAATAACTTCTGAATAACTTTGTCTTGGATATTTTTTGACTTTTTTTAATTTTTCAACTACTGGTTTAGTTAGTTGAATAGTTGTCACTTCTACCATATAATCACCATATAATTAGTATATAACAAGGTTTATAATTTTTTTGTAAGTTCTATACCACGGTCAATTTTTTATTTCTTTTTTACTATTATTAAGTAATGTTCTTTTTCAAAAGGTTCTAAATTTATTATTTGTATTATTTCAAATTTTTCTTCTAATTTTTTTTTCTCTATTTCAAGAGTTTTTTTTGCATTTTCTTGTGAAATACTCTTTGTTTTTAATGATAATGCTCCAAAACAATTTTTTTTCAAAAAAATTGAGTTTTTTAAAAATATTTCTATTTGATTTCTTTGGGAAATATCTTGAAACAAAATATCAATACTATTTTTTTCAATAAATTCTAAATAATTTTCTATTTTGTTAGCATCGCTAAGAATGGGAAACAAATTTTTTCTTTCTTCTGCCAATTTGGCTAGTTTTTGCATTGCAATATTGCTTAAATCAACACAAAAAATTATTCCTTTTTCTCCAATTATATCTGAAACGTGTGAAACGCTTGTTCCTTCTGCAGAACCCAAGTATAACACAATAGATTTTTTAAAAAAAATGTTTTTTTTCAAATCGTTTTTTATTCCTGCACAATATTTTGATTTGAATGGATTCCACGTTCTATATTCAATACCATTTTTTTGAATTAATTTTTCACCATAAACTTTTTTTCCTGGCAAAAGGTTTTTTGTAAAAATATTTTTTCCATCAGAATAAACTCCTTCAAATAATTCTTTCATATAGAACACTCTTTATTAAAAATTTTAACAATACTTTTTTAAAAATTTAAATTATTTTTTTAAAACCCTTAAATACTTTTTTATAATTTTGATATTTTGTTCTCTACTTCTTCTAACAAGTTTTTTTCAGATTTTTTTCCAAAATAATCTAATTTGGCAGCGATACTTAGTTTTCCTGATATTATTCTTGCTGCTTTTCCTCTTTTTTGTTTTGGTAGTTTTTGTAATAATGGGTGATTAAATATGTGACCGTGTTTTGGACAATTACCCCTTTTTTTCAAATGATTAAATAATGATTTTTCTGCTCCAAGAACTTGTATTGTTGATGATGGAATAAAAGCCAATTTTCTTTTAGAACCAGCTTCTGATAATAATTTTGCTGCAATAATTTCGCCTGCTATTTTTGAAAATTCTGGCATTTCACTAGTCATTTCTTCTTTAATAAATTGGTTTGCTTCTTCTTTTTCATTTTCCAAATTATTTAATTGTAATTTTAGTTTTGCTAATATTCTTAAAGCGTTTCCAGAAGGATTTCTTTTTTCCCAATCAAGAACATTTTCTATTAACAAATTATTTACTTCATCTAAATCTTCAATCAATTTTATTGTTTTTATTATATGGACCTCTTTTTCAGAAAGAGACTCAGCTATTTGTTCTCTTGTTTTTTTTAATAATCTTTTTCTTAAATCATTTCTATCCATAATCTCACTTAAATCCATTTACAAAAAATTGTCCTAGTTTTTGCGGTAATTCTTTTTTGTTTACTCTTATTTGTTTTAAAGAATCTCTTTCTCTTATTGTTACTGTGTCATCTTTCAAGGTTTGATGATCTATTGTAATACAAAAAGGGACTCCTATAGCGTCTAATCTAGAATATCTTTTTCCTATGCTTCCAGAATCATCATAATAAATTCTAAAATCGTTTAATTCTTTTCTTATTTCTTTTGCTTTTTCTGGTAATCCATCTTTTTTTAATAATGGAAATAAACCAATTTGTATTGGTGCTATTTGGTATGGCAAACTTAAAACAGTTCTTTTTGCATCTTCTCTTTTAAAAAATGCTATGTCAAGTAAAGCAAAAAAGGGTCTATCAATTCCAAAAGCAATTTCTATAATATCTGGAATAATTTTTTCTCCTTTTTCTGTTCTAACTGTCAAATCTTGGTTTGAAAATTTTTGGTGTTGTGTTAAATCATATGTTGTTCTATCATGTATTCCACAACATTCTGTCCAACCAAAAGAGTTTAATTCAATTTCCAAATCCCAAGCATCATCTGCATAAAAAGCTTTTTCATTTTGCCAATGTTGTCTTAACCTAATCTTTTCTTTTGGTATTCCAATATCACAAAACATTTTGTAAGTAATACCAATTGACCATGCGTAAGCCTTGTTTTTCAAAACTTTTTTTGAAATTGCTTCTTTTAAAGAAATCTTTAATGGTTTTTCTTCTTTCTTTTGTAATTCTTCTGTCCACAATAATAATTCTTCTTTTTCAATTTCACAAAACAATTCAAAATTTTGTTTTTGTTCTTTGCTTAAAAAAATTTGTGCTTCTGCTTGCGTGAATTCTCTTTGTCTTAATAATAATTGTCTTGGAGAAATCTCATTTCTAAAAGCTTTTCCTATTTGAAAAACAGTAAAAGGTAATTTTCCTCTAAAAAAATTTGTATAATGTTTGAATGGTAAATAGGTTGTTGTAGCAGTTTCTGGTCTGTTGTAAGCAACAATATTTTTTCCAATTGTTGTTTTCATCATCAAACTGTGTCGTGTTATTTTTAATTCAAATCTTCCTTTGCACGAAGGGCAAGTAACATTTTTTTCTTTTATTGTTTCTAACAATTTTTTGTCTTCAAAAGAATCTGCTATTATTCCTGTTTTTTCTTCTATTAATTTGTCTGCTCTAAAAGAATTATTGCATTTTGAACAAATTATTACTGGGTCATTAAAACCATCTAAATGTCCTGATGCTTTCCAAATTATTTCTGGCGAAATTATTGGAAATTCTATTTCAAAAAAATTGTTTTTTGTAAAAGTTTTTCGTATTTCATTTTCTAAATTATTTTTCATTGCTTTTCCTAATAATCCATATGTGTAAAAACCAGCAATTGGTGAATATAATTCTGGTTCTGGGCCATAAATAAAATCTTTTTCAGCCAAATATTTTGATAATTCTATTTGAAATTGTTTTTGTGTTTCTTTCATCAATATCACTATTATGTTCAATAATCTTAATTTGGGAAAGTAATAAAAATGCTATTAAACGTTAATTTTTAACTGGTGAGTTAATGCAGAATATTAAGCTTGTTAAAAAAAAATTATTTGATTTTCTTGATTTAGATAATATTAAAAAGGTAGCAATTATTTCTGATAATGATGAAGATGGTTTAACCGCTGCTGTAAATGGAAAACTCTTTTTTGAATCAAATGGAAAAGAAGTTATGGTTTTTTTTTATGATCATTCTAATAGAAATTCTGAATCTTTTGTAAAACCATTTAATTTATTTAAACCTGATAAAACTCTTTTTTTTGATTTGAATGAGAATTTTGTTTTTGATATAGTTCAAGATATTAATAATGTTATAACAGATTTTGTTGTTATTGATCATCATCAGGGAACTGAGCTAGTTAATATTTCTCAAAATTATTTAGTTATTAAACCAAACGATTTTTCTAACATAGAATCATCAAAATACCCTGCAAGTAAAATGGTTTTTGATTTATTTGGTGGAAAAAAATGGGTTGCGGGAATAGGGGTTATAGGGGATTTTTCTTTTAATCAATGGGATAATTTTATTAATGATATTTGTAATAATTTTTCAAAAAAAGAATTATTTGAAATAACAGAAATTTGTTCTTGTATAGTTTCAATGCATGAAAAAAAAATAAAAGAATTGTTTGATTTTTTGTGTAAAATCAATAATCCTAAAAAAATTTTAAAATCTGATTTTGCAAAATTAAACAAAAATTTTCAAAATTTATTAAACCATGAAATTAAAAATTTAGAAAAAAAAGGAGAATTTTTTGATTATGTTGATTTAATTTTTTTTGAAACGAAACCGAGACTTCCTTCAAAATTAAGTACCTTATTTTCTTCAAAAAATCATAAAAAAACTTTTATAGTTTATTGTTTTGAAAAAAATTTTGTTAAATGTTCTTTTAGAAGACAAGATTTTAATGTTAATTGTGATGAATTAGCAAAATTTTCAATAAATGGTTTTGATGATTCTTCAGCAGGGGGGCATTTTCCTGCTAGTGCTGCAAGATTTCCAAAAAAACATTTTAATAAATTCAAGAAAAATGTAATAAAATATTTAGAAAAAAAATATTCTAAAAAATAAATTATTTTTTTATCTAAAAAAATTTTTGTATAAAAATATTTTTCTTCTTTTTCTTTTTATGGTGGGATCTAAATTATTTTTTATTAATATTTTTGCCCAATTTTCTTTTAACCATTTATCTGATTTTTCTTGTATTTCTTTCCAACCTTTTTTTGTTAATTCTTTTTCAACTATTTTTCCCTTGTGAGGGTATTTAAACTTTTTTTCATGATTACTGCCGAACCCTTGGAAATAATGTGTTAATTCGTGCATTATAACATAATCTAAAACAAATTCTGGAACATCTAAATCAAAGAGCATTGGATTTATTTCTATTAGAGAACCATATTCACAATTTTTTATTGCTTTTATGTGCCCTAATTTTCTTTTACATTTTTTTCCAACTTTAATCACTAATAAGTTTGTTATTCCTTTTTCAGAAAAATTTTCTCTTATTAATTCAGCAGCTTTTTTTGTTAGATAATTGTTATAATTATTCATATTATTTTTTTGAATCACAAGGTTTATTTTATTATTTCTAAAGTAGATGTTGTTTCTCCCAAGTTAGTTTTTACATTTATTTGATATGTCCCAGAAAAAACTTTTTCACCGGGATTTACTCTTATTAAACAAATAGTTTCTCTTTTATGGTTTGGTGCAACGTTTGGAAATTCTTTATCTGGGCAAAAAATAATTATTTCTTTTGATTCAGAATTAATTTCTAAATTAATGTCTTGTATAGTTTCTTTATTATTTATTATTATTAGTTTTAATTCAGCATTTTTTGTTAAATCATCTTCTAAAATTAATGGATTGTTTTTCCAATAAACGCTAATGTGTGGATTAAAACTTTTTGGATTAGAAAATATAAATAAGAATGTTGCAATTACAAGTATTATTAATAATAGCGCAAAAATTGTTTTCAAACCAATATTTGGTATTCCAAAAGAAATTTTTGGGATGCTTATTCTTGGTAATCTTATTCTTGGGCCGTATATTGACATGCTAATATTATGTTTTTGGCTTTTATAATTTTTGTGGTAATAGTTTTTTTTTGTATTAGCCAATTTAATAGAAATTTTAAAGAATTTTTTAATATTTGATTTTATGGTAAAGTAAATAATTGGTCATCATTTGTTTCAAACAAATGTGCTCTTACTCCTGCATCTAACCACGCATGTGCGTATGAAAAACTTGCTAAAGCAGTATAATAATCTTCTTTTTTTTTGAAAAATTTTCCATCTTCAAAATAATTTTTTGCCATTGATAAAAAATCTTCGGCAATTTTTTCTTCTTTTTCAGATAATTTTTCTTTTTTTTTTATTTTTTCCAATCCTTTTCTTGTTGTTTCTTCGTATTTTTCAACTTTTTTTATTATATCTTCCATTATTTCACCAATTTTTCAATAGCTTCTTTTTCTTTTTCATTAATTTTTCCTGGGATAATCATTGTTTGGGGAAATATTTCATTAATTTCTTTTGCTGAAAAAATTTTTTCTCGCCCAAAAACAATTTTTTGTTTTTCACTTGACATCCCAAGTAATGCAATGTAATCTAAATGAATAGTTTCATTTTTTTTTAAAGAAATTTTTTCTATTACTTCTATAGCTTCTTTGCAATTCATTAATCTTTTTGGTTTTTCATCTTTTTTAATATCTAATAAACATAATGTGTGTAAACCACTTTTTTCATTTTCTAATATTTGATTATAGAAAGTTTCTGGTTCATAATCTTTTTCATGATAACATATTGTTATTGTTCTTCCGAATTTATATTCATCTAAACAAGATTCACTAATAGTGTTTGTTATACTTATCCCAGGAATTATTTTATATTTTATTCCTTTTTCTTTTGCGTCTATTAATAATTGTATGTGTGTTGTTGCTGTTAATGCATTTCCAAATATCATTAATGCAATATTGTTTTTTTTAGCACTTAATAATGCTGAATCAAAATTAGTCTCAATTTCTTCTCTTCCGAGAAGTTTAAATTTTTTCCCAATTATTTCAATTAATTCTTTTATCAATCCTTCAGAATATTCTGAAGTATATTTTTCTAAAAATATTTGGTCACAATTTTTTAATATTTCTAGTGCTTCTAAAGTCAATTGTTTTGGTTTTAATCCTATTCCTATTAAATAAAACATCTTTAATCAAAATATTTATTTATCAAAAAGTTTTTAATATGCCAAAGTAAGTGTCCTATAAATTGTGTTTTTATTATTTTGTTATTTTTATATCAAAAACAATTTGTTCTTTTGAAGGAGAAAATTGTCTGACTTTTTTTACTCTAACAATTTTAATTTTCCTATTTTCTTTACTAGCTGCCTCATTTATTTGTTTTAAAGGTAAATCAAAATTTCCTTTTTCAACAATTTCATAAAAATGAATTAATCCATTTTTTTTTATACAAAAAAATGCTTCTTTTAAAAATTGATAACCTGTGTGTGGCAAAGGCATTACAATCCTATCAAAATATTTTTGAAATTTTTTAAATTGTTTTTTTACATCACCATTAATAAAATCAATTTTTTTACAATTTTTTTCTTTAACACAATTTATTTTATTCAATTCAGTATTTTTTAAAGCAAATTTGTGTGCAATAGGATTTAATTCAATAGCAATAGCTTTTTCCATTAAAGAATTTTTTGCAAAAATTATTGGATAAGGACCAACACCAGAAAACCAAGCACCAACTATTTCTCCTTTTTTTATTTCTTTTGCGATTCTTAATCTTTCACTAGATAGTCTTGGAGAAAAAAAAACTTTTCCTAATGGGATTAAAAAAGAACAACCACTTTCTTTATACTTGGCAATAGTCTTTTTTTTACCAGCAATTACTCTAATTTTTTGAATACGAAATTCTCCTTCATGATTACTTTCAATAGAACAAACAGTTTCAAAACGAGGTTGCAAATCCAGTAAGGTTTCGCAAATAATCTTTTTCTTTTTTTCCAATTCCTTTGGAATTTCAATAACAGCAATACTTCCAAAAGAATCAAATGCTTTTGGAGCAAAAGCAAAATCTTTTTTTGATAATTTATTTTTTAAAGCTTCTTTCAAATTTCTTGGTTTTTGCATAAAAACAATTAAATCTGCAAAAACTTAAATAAACATGCTTTGTTACTTTTTTATGGATTTTTTTCAAAAATATTTTGTGGAACCAATAACTAATCCGAGTGTTCAAGGGTACAATTTAGTAAATACGATTATTTTTATAATAATTTTAATTATTGCTTGTATAATAATATACAAATTACTAAACAAAAAAATAAAATTTAATTCAAATTTTTTTATTGCAATAATACCTTACATTTTTTTTGGAGTGTCATTAAGAGTCATAATGCATCAAATAGAAGCTGGAAAATTGTTTTTGCCAGGAATAATAAAAACTGCAAATCCATTAGAATTAGGATTTTGGTTTTTTACACCTGGAATATGGGTGTTAACATTTACAATGGTAATAATCGGTTTGTTGATTGGAAAAATTTGGAAGAAATTAGATTACAAAAAAGTTTTTTATTTTGGAGTAATTATTACAATAATTCCTTTTATCTTTAATTTAATAAATTATAATAATTGGTTTTGTTTTTTAATGATTGTAATACTTATAATAATAATAACAACAATAGTTACAAAAACAATTAACAAATATGCCAAATACAAAATTTTGGATGACAAATTAAATTATTTTATTGTGCTTGGTCAAGCAATTGATAGTATTGCTTCAACAATAGCAATTACTTTTTTTTCATTTACAGAACAACACGTATTCTCAAATATACTCATAAAAATACACCCAATTCTTTTCATTATGATAAAACTATTTGTTGCAATATTATTGTGTTGGAGTTTGGATGATTTTGCAAAAGAAACAAAAAACAAAAATAAAATAGGATTTATAAAAATAATAATAATAATATTGGGGTTAGCAACGGGTTTGGGAAGTTTGTTAAAATTAGGAATAATATAAAATAATAAAAACACAATTTATAGGACACTTTGAGTTCATTTTTTAAATAAAAAGGTTTTATTTATTTTGAGTTTGTTATGGTTTTGAATTTGATTTTTTTGGGGCCGCCTGGTGCTGGTAAAGGAACTGTTGCGCAAGCAGTAAGTAAAAAATACTCTCTTGTTCAAATTTCAACAGGGGATTTAATTAGAGAAGAGGTTTCTTCTGGTTCAGAACTTGGAAAAGAACTTGGTGAAATAATTAATCGTGGAGAACTTATAAGTGATGAGCAAATGGCTCAAATGCTTGAATTAAAATTAAAAGAACTCTCATCACAAGAAAATTTTAATGGAGTTATTTTAGATGGTTTTCCAAGAACTGTCCCACAAGCGGATGAATTAGCAAATATTTTTGGAAGAATTGAACAAGAATTAAAAGCAGTAATAAATATTGAATCAAGTGAAGAAAATATTGTAAAAAGATTATCAAGTAGATGGACTTGTTCAAAATGTAAAAAAATTTACAACACTTTGTCGGTTCCTCCTAAAGTTGAAGGTAAGTGTGATGTTGATGGTGCAGATTTGTTTCAACGAGATGATGATAAACCAGAAACAATAAAGGCTAGGCTTGCTCAATATAATGAAAAAACAGCTCCTTTAATTAATTATTATAAAGAAAAAGGATTGCTAAAAGCATATGATGGAAATGTTCCACCACAAGAATCAATTGAAGCAGCAGAAAAATTAATAGAAGGACTAGAATAGTTCTTCTTTGGTTTTTTTAAAATTCTATTTCTTCACCAATTTGAAGAATTTTATAATTAAGCCCAGCTTTTTCGAACTCAATTTTTACTTTATTCATTTCAGCAGGATATTTTGGGTTGTCAGTATGATAAGGTATTACAAGTTTTGCATTTGTTTCTTTTGCAAACAATGCTGCTTCAAATGGACCCATTACAAGGCCATGATTACAAACTGGGACAAAAATTATATCACATTTGTATTCGTTCTTAAAACCAATGCTGTCTCCAACAAAATAAACTCTTTTTCCTCGCTCTACAATAAAACCTAAATTTTCAATAATTTCATTTCCTCCTTGTAAGAAAGGAGTGTATCCATGAACAGCTTTTGTAACTTCGATATTAATTTCACCAATAGAAATTTTATAACCTGGTTGTACAATTTCTGATTTTAAATCTGGAAAAGTTTTTAGAACTTCTTTACTTGTATAAATTTTTGTATTTTCTCCACGTATTTTTTGTATTGAATTAATATCACAGTGATCTGAATGTTTATGAGTAATTAGGATGGCATCTGGGTTTTTCCATTTTGCAATTATTTCTTCACTAAGGCTAATAACTCCAGGATCAACTAGTATTTTTTCACCCTTAGTTTGAATCATAATACATGATTGTGCAAATTTAGTTATCTTCATGATAATTATTTGCTTATAAAAGCTTTTATTTTTGTGTATTTTTTTGTTTTTCGAATTTGGTTATTTGATTGCTTCCCAAATTATTTTGTCTCTTGAATTTATTGTTATTCCCATTTCATTTATGTCTAATGGGTGTGGGTCTTTATCGTGTTTTGTTCCTCTCATTTTTCTAACAAAAATACTTCTGTTTGGGGGTGTGAAATATAGTGCTATTATTCCATCTGCTACAAATTCTTCTACTCCGAATGCTGAAAAGGATGTTTTTGTTGGTTGTGTTTCAGTGGTTAGCATTGTTGTGCAACCCATTTCTTTTAGTCTGTCTGAAAATTTGAATAATGTTGTTCTTAGTATGCTTGAATCTAAATATGCCCCAAGAACTGTTGTTGAATCAACTACTAATCTTTTTGCATTTATTTCTTTTACTTCTTTTTCAATTTCCATTAATTGTTCTTGTATTCTTTCTTCTATCATTGTTCTGTCTTTTAAATAGTCTAAATTAATTCTGTAAATAGTCATTAATTTTTGTTCTTGTAGTGTTTTAATATCCCATTGGAAACTTTCCATATTCCAACTTATGTCTCTTATATTTCCTTCTAATGTTACGAATAATCCTGCTTCTCCAAATTGTGTTGCTCCATTGTATAAGTATTGTGTTGTTAATATTGTTTTTCCTGTTCCTGCTCCTCCTGCTATTAATACGTTACTTCCGGTTGGTATTCCTCCATTCAGTAGATCATCCAATCCAGGTATTCCGGTTTTTGTTTTTTCCATTAAACCACCTTTAAACAAATTTTTCTATTTATATTAAGTTTTACTTATATTTAAGTGTTTCTTGTATTTTTTTGTCTTTTGGAAAAAAATATAAACTTCTTCATATACTTTGTTAATTATGCCTAGTTTGCCTATTATTGATTCTAACTTACAAGAGGATATTGAATATGAGAGAGATTATTCTAAAATTGATTTAGTTGATTTAATTGAACAACCCGCTTGGAAAACAATTCTTATTGATTTGGTTAAAAGTAATAAGATGAATCCTTGGGATATTGATGTTTCTTTGTTGACTGAAAAATATATTGAAAAAATAAATAATTTGGATACTTGTTCTTTGCATGTTCCTGCAAATGCAATACTTGCTTGTGCTATTTTAGTTAAAACAAAGAGTCGTTATTTGAAATTAAGTAGTATTGATGATGATGTTGATGATAATAATGTTTTAACTGAAGAACAAAAAATTCATTTGCTTGAAGAAATTCCTGATTTGATGGCGTCTCGTTCAATGCGTGAGGGTAGAATATCTTTGGATGAATTAGTTGAGAGTATTGAAGGAATAATTCAAAATACTACTCCTTCAAAAAGTTCTTTTAGGGATATTCCAAAAATGGAATTTAATTTTGATACTATTTCTATAGAAAAAAGGTTGGAAGAAGTATTAGATTTAATAAAACAAAAAGTTGATAGCCAAGGGTTAGTAATGTTTAATTCTTTATTGAATAGAAAAGATAATGAAACAATAATTAATACTTTTTTGCCTGTTTTGTTTTTAATGAACTCTGGAAAAATTCTTGTATATCAAGAAGAATTTTTTGGGGATATTTTTGTAAAGATAATTTCTATTTCTAATAATGAAAAAGTTAATTAATATTTTTTGTTTTTTCTGAACTAACATAAGAATTAAATACTTCTTTCTTACAATTCTTATTATGGTAAAATCTTTAAAAAAAATTAATTCTAATAAAAGTAAATATGCTAGATATGGTGTTAATAGAGAGCTTAAAACAATTGAATCTGATGAAATTGATTCTTCAGAAGATATTGAGGATGATTCTTTTAATGAAAATGATGAGTTTTCAGACGAAGATTCTCCTTCTGAATTTGATGATTCTAATGAAAATGAATTGCCTGTTTCAAATCATTTAAGAAGTAAAGGTTTGTTCAAAAATGTTTGGTGGAAAAAAGGTTTGTTAAAAGGTTTTGTTATTTGGTTATCAATAGTTATTATATTTTATATTTTTGATTTTATTGGTTTAGTTGAAGTTATTGATTGGAAAAAATGGTTGTTTTTTCTAATTTTTTTAATGCTTGTTGGAATGGCTTATGAAAAATTTTTTTATAATAAAATAAAAAAATAATAAGAATTTTTATTTCAAAAATCCTTTTTCTTTTAATGCTTCTTCTAATTTTGGTTTGTCAAAACCAATTATTATTATTCCTTCAACATCAATTACGGGTACTCCCATTTGTCCACTTTTTTCAATCATTTCTTTTGCTTTTTCTTGATCAATTCCAACATTGATTTTTTGAAAAACAATTTTTTTTTCTTTCAACCATTCTTCTGCTAAATTACAAAATGGACAAGTACTTGTAGAATATACTATTATACTCATAAATTATCACCAAAACAATAAGAAAGCTTTGTTTTAAAAAACCTTTTCAAAAAGAAAAAAAATGATTTTTATAAAAAAAGCTTTTTGGAACAGAGGGGGTGTCTTACAAATACTATCTGTTGGGATAGAAGTCCAAACCGGACCAGATTACACCCCTTGTTCTTTTCACATACCTTTAATATGCATCTGTAACCATTAATTTTCATTAATAATTAATTATTACTAGTTTGGAATTCAAACCAATTAATATAATTAATCTCTTTATATCTTTCTACCAATCATTACAAAAAAAGCATTTTCTTTTCTTAATAACCATTTTAATTCATCAATTATTGGTGAAACAAATTTTGGTTTTGATGCTACAAATTCAATTTTATTTTTTTTAAACCATTTTAATACTTCACTTACACTATGATAACTTTCATGTACTTGCCCGTATTTGTCAGCACACCAATAAATATTTTTTCCTCCAAAAATTTTTTTTCCAAGACTAATTCTTTTCTCAAAATCATTTCCTGCAAATAAAAATAAGATAACTCTTTTTACTCTGTGTCTAAACCTAGAATATTTGTTATACAAACCAATTATTATCAAACCATTTTTTTTACAATGTTTATAAGCAATATCAAATCCTTTTCTTGCATTTATTGTGTGGTGTAATGAACCCAAAGCAATAACAACGTCAAATTTTTCTTCAAATTCAATTTCTAAAATATTTTTTTTCAAAAAAACAGTTTCTTGATTACCAATCTTTTTTGAAAGTTTTTTTGCTTCTCTTATTGAATTCTCACTAAAATCAATCGCTTTTATTTTTGCTCCAAAAATTGCTAGACTATTAGCTAATTCTCCAGTTCCACAACCCAATTCTAAAACTTTTTTTCCACTCCAAAAATCTGTTTTTTCGCCAAAAATATTAGAAACCCATTTTCCATACTTCAATAATTCTTCTCTGTTTTTTTTACCTCTGTTTGGGTAAGGATATTTTTCATATAATTTTTGAACAAGTTTTTCTTTTTTTTCATTATTCATTAAAATATTGTTTTTAGGAAAAATTAAAAGAGCCTTGTTTCAAATTATTTTATGGAAAAAAATGAATTGGTTAACAATTTAATTGAAAATAAATAATTAAAAATAGTGTTTTTATGGATAAAAAAAAAGTGTTATTACAGTTAGAATTTTTGAGAAAAAAATCTTTAAAAATGCGTCTTGCTGCAGAGGAATGGGATTCTGATTGGAAAATATTAGTTTCTATAATAATGTCTGCTCAATCAAGGGATGAGACAACTATTATTGTTGCGAATTCTTTGTTTAAAAAATATTCTACTTTAAAAAAACTTTCTAAAGCAAATTATTTTGATGTTCTAAAAGTTTTTAAGAGTCTTAATTATAATAAAACAAAAGCAAAAAACGTTATTAATTGTGCCAAAATTTTGTTAAAAGATTATGATTGCAAAGTTCCAATGGATTTTAATAAATTAATTAATTTGCCAGGGGTGGGAAGAAAAACCGCTAATGTTTTTTTGTCGGAAAAAGGAAAAGATACTATTGGGGTGGATACGCATCTAAGTTACGTGTCGCAATATTTAAATTGGAGTAAACATAAAAACCCCGTTGTGATTGAACGGGATTTAAAAAATTTGTTTCCTAAAAATTATTGGCGATTAGTAAACCCTGTTGTTGTGCGTTTTGGTAAGTCTTATACTAATAGAAAAGAGAAAAATAAGATTTTAGATTGTATTAAAAAAATAAAATAATTATTTGTCGTTCCCATGTGGTTTTTTATTTACTATTTTTTTTAATTTTTTCTTTTTTTGTGACGAAATAAGCCCAATATTTGAATAGAACAATTTTAAATTACTTTTTCTAAATATATCAAAATAAAATCTTTCTTTATTTTTTTTAATAGTTGTTTTAATTGGTTGTGAGAGTATTTCAAATTCAATTAACATATTTTTTATTTCTTTTAGAATTTCATATTGGTCTTGAAAAACTCTAATACTTTTGTCCCCAATTGTGCATTCATCATCGTAAAATGCACGTACAAATCCTTTTTTAAATTCTTTTGGGCAATTAATTATTTCGTTGGTTATTTTCTTGTTTTTTCCAATTGCAAAAGTTCCAAAATAATTATTTAATATCACTCCACAAATTGTTGGATAAAATAATCCGCAGTTTCTTTTATGTTTTAACTCATTTATTGAATTTAATCTTTTTTCCCATCTTGTTTGCCCTTCAAAAGTAGCTGTTTTTTGCATCCATATGCGTGGTTTGGTGTTAAATACTTTTTTCATATTTTTAGAAAATTCTCTTAATAAGTCTTTGTTTGAATTTGAATAAAAGACTTGTTGATATTTATTGTCTATTGATCCGTCTCCCAATATATGCCCGACAATTGATCCAAGCTCCTCATTTACTTTTATTGGGAAATGAAGATTAATTTTAGTGCCTCTAAAACCAGATTTTAAGGTAGTTGGCAGTTTATTAACTATTTTCCAGTCTGTTTTAGATACCTTTACTATTATTCCTAGTTTATCTAATGGAATTGTGTTATTATGATACATCCAACTATATATTGTGGAACAACAATATTTATTAGATTTTTTAAGTTCAAGTTTTTTAATAAATTGGTTTTTTGTGTGTGGTTGATTAGAATTTGATGCTTTATTCATTAATTTTTTCAAGAAATCTTTATTAAGTTCAACTCTTATTTTAGTTGATTTTTTGTTAAGTTTTTCAAGAGTTATTTCATTCATTAAAATATTTTAATCCAAAATACTTTTATTATTATGTCATGTTTTTTATATTTCAAGAAAACTTGGTTGGACAAAAAATAAAAATACAAGAAAGATTGAAGAAGATTTGAAGAATTTTTTTCCTAAAAATAAATGGAATAATATTAATCCTATTTTAGTAAGGTTTGGAAAAACTTTTACTAGTAGAAAGCAAAAAAATTTAATTTTAAAAAAAATAAAAAAGGTTAGTAAGTAAAAAATTATTTAAAAAATTTGTTAAAATATTCAAACAAGTTTTTTTTAAAATTTTTTCTTCTCCATTAAGTATATATTATTTCTGTTATTAATTTTATTTATGATTGATAAAAAAGATAATTTAAAGGAAGTAGTAGATAATTTTCCAGAAGTTAGTCCTATTTTAGTTAAATTTGGTTTGCATTGTGCTAGTTGTCATGTTTCTGCAATGGAATCAATTGAAGATGGTTGTAAAGCACACAGTTTAAATGCCAAAGAAATTGATAATTTGATTAAAGAAGCAAATGAACAGATTAAAAAATTTGATTCTTTACCAGATTTTGATTTTACTAAAAAAGCATTTTCTAAACTGAAACAAAAGTTAAATGAGAGTAATAATAAATATATTAGAATTTTTCCTATTTTTGGTGGTTTTGATTTCAATACTACTAATAAAAAATTTAGTGATGAAATAATTTTGGAAAAAGGTTTTAAAATTGTGATAAATGAAAAGGTTAGACGTTTTTTAAAAGGTGTTAAAATAGATTTTGATGAAAAACAAAATGATTTTTCAGCAAAAAGAATTGATTAACTTTTTTTTATTTGATTAAAAGATTATTTTAAATAGTTTGCTACTGAATGTGCTGCAATTGCGCCTTCTGCGCTAGCGGTTATTATTTGCATTAAATCCTTTTTTATACAATCTCCTATTGCAAAAATTCCTTTTTTATTTGTTTGCATTTTTTCATCAACTATTATTCTTCCCAATTTATCTTTTTTGACTTTTACAAAATCACTGTTTGGTTCTGTTCCAATATAAACAAAAGCAGCATTTGCTCTAATTTCACTTTCTTTTCCAAAATTATTTTTTATAACAATTTTTTCTAAAAATTTTGTTCCCTCAAATCGTATTACATTCGTATTAAGCATTATTTCAACTCCTTTTAAAGAATCTTGTTTTGCTTTTTCAGCAGTTAATTCATTTTTTGAAGAAATCAAATAAACTTTTTTTGCCATCTTTTTTAAATAATTTGCTTCTTCTACTGCTCTGTTATTATGTCCTATTACAACAATTTCTTTTTCTTGGTACATTGCTCCATCACAAGTAGCACAAAAGTGAACTCCTTTATTTAAAAATTCTTTTTCTCCTTTAACTTTTAACCACTTACTTTTACTTCCAACAGCAATAATTATTGCTTTTGATTCTATTTCCCTATCTTGTGTTATTACTTTTTTTTCTTTTATTTCTAAAACTTGTTCTTGTTTTATTTCTACTCCTAAAGATATTACTTGTTCTTTAAAATTATTCATTAACTCGAAACCAGAAATATTTTTAATTCCTGGCCAATTTTGTATTGTACTTGCTAGAGTTGCTGTTCCTCCAATAATTCCTTTTTCTAATATTATTGTTTTTAAACCATATCTTGCACAGTATAACCCAGCTGTTAGTCCTGCTGGTCCAGCCCCAATAATTATTACATCATACATAAATTAAGAAGAATCAGCAATTCTTTTATTTGTTGCTATACTTTTTTTGACAAACCAACCAACAAATATTCCTATAATTAAAGCAAAAATTATGCTTGTTGCATACAAATTATAATTTACTCCTCTTAATGTTGTCGTTGAACTTATTGTGTCGTCTAAATCAGTTTTTATTATGCTATTTTGTTCTCCTTGTATTAAGTATTGGTCTGTTCCCATTTCATTATTTGTTTCAAAAATATTGTTTTGTAACAAAATTAAAAGTATTATTGAAAATATTATTGCCCCAAAACTTAGTGTAATTAAAACTTTTATTTCTTCAAGGGGATTTGGTGAAATTATTTTTTTCCCTTTGTTTGTTAGTTCATAATATTTCCATTTTCTTCCTTCGTCTATTTTTTTTACTAATTCTGCTTCAATTAGCAAACCACAATGTTCTTTTACTGTTGAATTTTTTAAAATTAGTTTTTTACTTAGCTCACTTAAAGTCATTCTTCTTTCTTTTAATTTTTTTAATATGTTAACTCTACTTTCAGCAGATAATGCTTTAAAGCTCTTATCATCCAAAACAAATTTTGTTTCCATAATAAAAATTTATTGTCTCTTATTTTTAATAATTTGTATTTTCTAAGGTTTCATTTTCTTTTTCTTTAATATAAAAAATAACAATTGAATAAATTATTCCTGAAATATTTTTTACTAATAAATTTCCAATCATCAATATAAAAATAAATATTGTTAAAGTATAAAATAGCCATGCCATTTTTGATAAATTATTTACTAAAGGTATTGTTGTCATTATTTTTTCACTAATTCCTTGGTCTTGTTGTAAATCAAATTGTTCTTCCATTATTTGTTTGTATGCTTCTGAATTTATTGTTGCTTCAAATGTTTGAAATTCAATTAAAAAAGTGAGAACTTCCGAATCATTTTTTTCATTTAATTTTGAAAAACTATTTAAATTTTTTATTGAATTAATTGTTTGTTTTTGTGAATCTACTATTGCATTAATCAATGGTTCTTTTATAGTACTTTGTAAATCTCCTTCTTCTCCTATAGACAAACTAAGAAAACCATCAGTAAAATTTTTTTCATAAGAACTTTGGTTTGTTAAAGTCATTGTTAATGTAAATAATACTGCTCCTATAGCTATAAATGAAATAATTTTTCCGCTTGATGCCATTCCTGATCTTAAAATTGGCATTGATTTGTATTCTTTTTCTTTTTTATCTTGTGTTATTGTTGCAAAAACTATTCCTATTATTCCAAAAAGTAATGGTATTAAAAAATCAAAAAGACCAAAGATTGCACAGGAAATAATAATCCCAATAGCATATCCTGTAGAACTTAATATCATTGCTATTTTTGTTTTAAATTTTCTTATAATTAATCCTATTATTGAAAGTGAAATTGATGCAAAAATAATGAAAATTAAAAAGTTTATTGTTAATACTGAATCTATTAATGGAAACAAATTTATTGTTAAAAAATTTTCTAATCTTATTCCAGTTAAAGAAAAAAAGTATCCTGATATTATTATAATTATTGTTAATATTGAAAGGTATATTCCAACTGTTACATTATCATCCATATTATTTAAAAGGAATTAAGACTATTTAATAATTTCTATTTTTTTTACTTTGGTTCTGTATAATCCGTTTCTATTCTTAATATTGTGTCACTCAAAAGTTGTCTTCCTGTTTTTGTTGGGTCAACATATGTTATTTTCAAATAGCAAGGAGTCGTTTTTGTTTCTGTTATAAATAATGGTTGAATTTTAATGTCTAATATTCTTTCTCCACCTGCTTCTATTTCATCAAAGGAACTACTTATTATATCAAACCAATCACGACATTCTAATGACATTTCATAATCCAATTCTATTCTAACATCTGTTGCTTCAATATTTCCATTATTTTCAAGTGTTAATGGTTTACTTTGAGCTGATGTTCTAATATTTCCACATTCGTATCCACAATCAATTTCAGGAAGATTTGTGTTTGTTAATTCTAAACTTACGCCTACTGCGCTTGAAACTTTTAATATCATTAAATATTCTTTATTTTCTTCTAAACTGTTTGAACTAACTATTAATTTTCCTTTAAATTCATCTCCTACATTAGCAGTAATTGCTGGTTTTACTCTTAATTGTATTGTCTCTTCCCCTTTGTTTGCTTCTATTTTGTTAATTATTCCGTTTCCTGTTAAATAAATTTCCCAATCATGATCTTCATATCCTGAATCAGGTATTATTTCAAAAGAAACATTCTCAACATTAATATTTTTATTAGTGTTCTTAAATTTTAATTCAATTTGTTTTTCTTCTCCCGCAACTAAGTCTGTATCAGTTATAAGCTTATTTTTTTCTCTTTTAGTCTCTTCTAATTCAGATGCTCTTATAGTTGGGTTAACGTTTATAACAAAACTATCTTTTGTAGAAGCTTTTTTTGTTCCTTTCAAACTAAACGTTAAAGTAGTATCAGTACTTTTTGTAAAATTATTGTTAGTTACTTCAATTTCATAATCAATTGTTATTGCTCCACTTTGTGCAGAAATTTTGTTTGGGTTCAAACTTATT
Organism: Candidatus Iainarchaeum sp.; assembly: GCA_028690725.1. Classification (GTDB taxonomy): domain Archaea; phylum Iainarchaeota; class Iainarchaeia; order Iainarchaeales; family JAAZKV01; genus JABIDZ01. Next base: position 12,780 of record JAQVAR010000002.1, on the reverse strand, counting down.
TTTAACAATTCTTCAGAATCGCTTGCAACAATTTCTTGATCACTTAAAGGAAGTTGTATTTCGTCAACAAGAATCTTCCCAGATAATTTTTGTCCATAATATATTTTATTAATTCCTTCTAAAACTCTTAGCGTTGCATCAATATTTTTTTCAAGAGTCACTGTTTCTGTCATTTTGTCGTCAACTATTAATATTTCGTTTCTTTTTGCGTCATGCTCTGGAGAAAGAACTGTGTATGTGTATTCCCCAACCATTAATGTCATTGTGTGTGTTGAGCCTTGTTTTGGTTCATAAATAATAACATTTCCAGAACGAATAGTTAATGTTGCGTTAGAAACACTCCCTCCATCCAACTCTTTAATATTAAATGTTACTTCTTTTTGTGAACCAAAAAACATTAATACAAAACCAATTATCACTATTGCAACTATTCCTATTATTATTAATGGTAAATATTTTTTGAAATCCTTCTTATTAGAGTCATATTCTCCATAAGAATCATAATCACTTCCAAAATTTGGTTCATCAAAACTTTTATCAAACAACTAAATCACTGCAATAAATATGTTTTTTATTTTTATAAATGTTACTCTTTTCTTCAAAAATTTGGTTTATATCTTTTTTTGTTGTATTTGTTTTGCTTTTTTTTTTAGTTTTTTTTAATAGTAAATGTTATATTTTCTTCTATTCATTTTTATTTTTATGAAGATTTCCTTTGTTGGTTGTAAAGAGGATTCAATTAATATTTTCAAAGATGTTGCTGAAAAATTATCAAAAAAAGTTTCTGGTTTAGAATTAAATGAAAGATTTGTTCCTTTTTTGGAAGATTTGCCAATAGTTGCTTTGGAAGAGACAGAAGAAAGTGATTTTATTTTTGTTTTTGTATCAACCAATGAAGATCAAAAAAGTTTTATTTTAGAAAAACTAGTTGATGTTGAATTAAAAACTGGTATTAGGATATTAAAGGCGATTGAAATAGATGATTTTTCGGATTTGGGCGAAGAAGAATTTTTTGAACAAAAAGATTTGTTGGTTGAAAAATATGTTGATTTGATTGTTAATATTCTTTTTAATGAGGTTGAGTTTGAACCTGAAGATAAAGATTTTGGTTTATAATTTTTCTTATTTTTTAAAATTTGTTTTTTCTTTTAATTTTTTTATTTCTTTTTCCTGCATTTCTATTAAATTTTGCATGTTTTTTATAGGAATATTTTTTTCTTCTAATTCTTTTTTTAATCTTTTTATTTCTCTCGAATAATTTTTTTCCATTTCTTCTTTTAAAATGTTTTTTTGATCATTTAAATTAATTATTTGGTTAGTGTGTTCTTGTCTTACTTTTAATGTTTCTTCTTCAATTTCTAAAGCCGTTTTTCTTGCGTAATCTCTTTCTTTTTTTAATCCTATTATTAATTGTATTGTTTTTTTTGTAAAATCTGAGTGAATACTTTCAATGTATGAAATTTTTTTCTCTAAATTTGAAAAACTTCCTTCAACGTAGTTAATTTGTGCTAAATGAGTTTTCAATGCTTTTTTAGTTTCTTTTACCGATTCTTCTAATACTTTGTCCTTTTCATGTAATTCTTCTTCTATTTCTGCTATGCTAGCTTCTTCTGCTTTAAAAAAAGTTTTTCTTTTTAATTCAACATTTTTTTTTCTTATTTCTGATAGCTCTTCTTCTCTTTTTTGTAATATTTCTATTAATGCTTTTGCTGTGCTTCCCTTTTTTACGAAATGAGTTTTTCTTGAAATCATAAATTTGTTTATTTTTTCTATTTCATATCTTGCTTTCAAACTCAATTCAAGTAACTTGTTTTGTAGTGTTCTGTATAATTCTGGAACATCTACTTGTTCATTCTCATTTATTAGTTCTATTCGCATTCTCTTAGTTTTTTCCATTTTTATATTTGATTCAAAAATAATAATTTCTCTTTCTATTTTTTCCAAAAAAGGATTAATATCAGGAGTATTTTTTTCTAACAACATTATAGTTTCTTTATTAATTTGTTTCATTAACTCAAAAACTTCTTTTATTTTTTCAACACTTTTTTCTAATTCAAAAACAAATCCGTCTCTTTTTAATTCGCCCCAATCTTGTTTGTTTACAAAATCATGTAATGCATTAATTTTTTGTATTGTAAGATTTACGTTTTCTTCAAGAATACTCATGATACTATTACAAATTTCAAGTATTTAATATTTACTTAAACAAATTGAGTTTAATAACTTATTAATCAAAATAAGCTTTTTCAAGAAATTGTGCTAATATTTTTTTGTGGTTTAATAAGTGTTTTATTTTGATTAGTATAAAAACTAATTATGATTAAGCAAAAAAATGGTATTAATTTTAGGAATTTGTGTATTGATCCGACAAGATCTCCAACTGACAAAAATGTTATTTTTACTCATGCTCACGCTGATCACGTTAAATTTTCAGACAAATCAAATTTTTTTGCAACTCCTCCAACAATTGATTTAATAAAAAAAAGGTTTTTTAGAAAGAAGACTAAGTTTAATGAAATTAATTTTTTTTCAAAAAAAACGTTTGATGATTTTGAATTAGAATTGTATCCCAATGGGCACATACTTGGTTCTTCTCAATTAAAAATTTTTAATAATAAAGAGATTGTTGTTACTTCTGATTTTAGATTACAAGATTCTCTTTTTTTTAAAGGAGCAATTCCTTTGCCTTCAGAAACACTTGTTTTAGAAACTACTTTTGGAAGTCCTATTTATAAATTTCCAAAATATTTTGATGTTGTTTCCGAAATGGTTTCTTGGATTTCAAAAGAAGCCAAAAATAATCTTGTTTTATTAAGTGGATATTCTCTTGGAAAAGCACAAGAACTAACAAAAATTTCTAATGAAGCTGGTTTTACCCCTCTTGTTTACGAAAGTATTTTTGAAATGAACAAAATTTATTCTTCTAATAACATTAATTTAGGAGATTATGAATTATTAGATCATAATTTAAAAGATTTTTCTGTTTTAATAATGCCTCCCCAATTAGTAAACAAATTTTTGTTGTCTACTTTAAAAGAATTTGATTCAAGAAAAATTGTTTCAGCACTTGCTACTGGGTGGTCTTTTGCCAGAGGTTATGACAAATTATTTCCACTTAGTAATCATGCTGATTTTAATGATTTAGTATCTTATGTTGAACAAAGTAATCCAAAAATAGTTTTAACTGATCATGGTTTTTGTGAAGAATTTTCTAGAAAACTAAATAGATTAGGTTATAATTCAAAACCTTTGAAAAATCATAAACAACAAGTTTTGTTTGATTTTTAAAATTCTAATTATTTTTTTTAATTTGTTATTTTTAGCTTTATTTAAAAACTTTTTTGAAGAAGATTCTGTTGTGTTATAATGTATAGAACTAATACTTGTGGTGGATTATCTTTAAAAGATATTGGCAAAAAAGTAACTTTAGTTGGTTGGTGTGATACTATAAGAGATCATGGTAATTTAACTTTTATTGATTTAAGAGATAGGTATGGTTTTACACAAATAGTTTTAGATCATTCAAAAAGTAAAGAGCTTTCTATTATTGCAAAAAAGTTGAGAAAAGAATTTATTTTACAAATTATTGGTATTGTGAAAAAAAGGCCGTTAGGAACTGAAAACAAGGAAATGTTTAATGGTGAAATTGAAATTAATGTTGTTGAATCTAAAATAATTGCTGAGGCGCAACCACTACCAATTGATTTAACTCAAAGAACTAATACTAACGAAGATTTGTTATTAAAATATAGATATTTGTCTTTAAGAAAAAAAGAAATGCAAGAAAAATTTTTTTTAAGGCACAATATTGTTAAAGTTGTTCGAGATTTTTATAATGATAATAATTTTATTGAAATTGAAACACCTATTCTTGCAAAGAGTACTCCTGAGGGGGCCAGAGATTATCTTGTTCCAAGTAGGGTCAATCCGGGAAAATTTTATGCTCTGCCACAAAGTCCCCAATTATTTAAACAATTGTTAATGATTGCTGGTTTTGATAAATATTTTCAAATAGCAAAATGTTTTAGGGATGAAGATTTAAGGGCTGATAGACAACCCGAATTTACTCAAATTGATGTTGAAATGAGTTTTGTTAATCAAGAAGATATTTTTTTGGTTCATGAAAAATTAATAAAAAAACTTTGGAAAGAAATTTTGAATATTGATTTGAAAATTCCTTTTCAAAGAATGTCTTATAATGAAGTAATGAATAAATATGGTATTGATAAACCTGATTTAAGATTTGGTTTAGAATTAATTGATTTAACAGAATTAATGTCAAAAGACGATTTTAATGTTTTTAATTCAATTGTTGAAAAAAAAGGTTTAATAAAAGGAATTAATCTAAAAGGAAAAGCAAATTTATCAAGAAATGAAATTTTAAAATTAGAAGAATTTATTAAAATTTATAAGGCAAAAGGTTTGGCAACATTAAAGTTTGTTGGTGGAAAATTTGAAAGTAATATTACAAAATTTTTCAAGGAAGAAACATTGAAAAAATTAATAAAAATTGCTAAAGTTGAAGAAGGAGATATTTTGTTGATTGTTGCTGATAAAGAAAAAATTGTTTTTGATTCTCTAGGAAATTTGAGAAATTATTTGGGAAAAAAATTTGATTTGATCGATATTAGTAAATGGTGTTTTGTTTGGGTAACTGATTTTCCAATGTTTGAATTAGATGAAGAAGAACAAAGACCAAAAGCTTTGCATCATCCTTTTACATCTCCAAAATTAGAGCATTTAAATATTTTAGAGTCTGATCCTTATTCTGTTAAAAGTAATGCTTATGATTTGGTTTTAAATGGTTTTGAACTCGGTGGGGGGAGTATAAGAATTCACAATCCAGAATTACAAAAAAGAATCTTTAATGTTTTAAAAATTTCTGATAAAGAAGCTAGTGAAAAATTTGGTTTCTTTTTAGAAGCTTTTAAATATGGTGCTCCTCCTCATGGTGGTTTAGCATTTGGTTTGGACAGGTTAGTAATGTTAATTGCTGGTTCAAATGATATTAGAGAAACAATTGCTTTTCCAAAAAATAAATCTGCATCTTCGCCAATGGATAATTCTCCTTCAATTGTTTCAAAAAAACAATTGGATGAATTGAACTTAATTTCTGTTCTTCCAGAAGAAGCGAAAAAAAAATAGTTTTTACTTTAAGTTAATTATTAATTAATATTTTTGTTTTGTTTAATTTTATTATTTTTTTTGTTTTGAAACAAAATTCTTACTTTTAAAAGCTTTTTCCAACTAATTATATTCATGGTTGATGTTGTTGTAAATGAAGTTTTAGTTCAAAAAGTAGCACAAAATGCACGCTTAAAATTAACAGAAGAAGAATTAAAAAAATTTACTCCTCAAATAAGAGAGATAATATTAAAGGCGTTTAATAAATTAGATGAAATTATTGCTGAAGAAGAACCTTCTTTTCAACCAATTGAACAAAAAAATAAGTTGAGGGAAGATATTCCAAAAAAGGGTTTTTCTCAAGAAGAAGCTTTGGAGAATGTAAAAATTGATTTAAGAGATTTGGGTTATATTAAAGGACCTAAAGTGGTTTGATTGTTTGAAGTTGGTTTTTGTGGGTAGAAAAGAATCTTTAAAATTTTTTGTTGAAAATTCAAAAAAAGATTTTTCATTGGTTGAAGAAAATCTTCACAAAATAATTTTAGAATTAAATGCATCTCAAAACAAAAAATTGAATTATATTGAAGAATATGATGAAAAAAATGTTTTACAACAATTAAATGATTTAAAAAAAAATAGTAGTAAAGGAAAATTGTTTGGTGTTCCATTAACAATAAAAGATTCCATTTGTGTTAAAGATTTAGAAACAAAAGCCGGTTCTAAAATATTAAAAGGTTACAAACCATTGTTTGATGCTACTGTAATAAAAAAAGCTAGGGAAGAAGGGGCAATTATTCTTGCAAAAACAACTCAAGATGAATTTGGTTTTGGTACTTTTTCAACAAATACTGAAAAAATTCCAAAAAACCCTTTTGATAATGAAAGAAGTTGTGGTGGTAGTAGTGGTAGTTCAGCTGCTTTTACTGCTTATACTTCTAGGTATCATGCTTCTATTGGTGAGAGTACTGGTGGTTCGATAGCTTGTCCATCATCGTTTTGTGGTGTAACAAGTATTACTCCTACATATGGCTTGGTTTCTAGATATGGTTTGATTGATTATGCTAATTCTTTAGATAAAATTGGTTCTATAGGAAGAAATATTGAAGATGTAGCATTATTATTGAATGTTATTAGTGGTGAGGATAATTTTGATTCAACTAATATTGGAAAAAAATTTGAAATAGAAGAAGGGTCAATACAAAAAATTGCTATTGTAAAAAATTTTTTTGAAAATTGTTCTGATGAAGTAAAAAAAATTGTTTTGGAAAAAATTGATAAGTTAAAAGAATTTGTTAAAATTGAAGAAGTTGAATTGCCATTGAATTCTGAATATGCGCTTTCCGCTTATTATATTATTGCTACTTCTGAAGCATCAACAAATTTGGCAAAATTATCTGGTTTAAGATATGGTGTTCAAGGAGATGTTGTTGGAAAACATTTTGATGATTATTTTTCAGAAATAAGGAGTAATTATTTTTCAGAAGAAACAAAAAGGAGAATTATTCTTGGAACTTTTACACGAATGTCTGGTTTTAGAGATGCTTATTATTTGAAAGCGTTAAGAGTGAGAACAAAATTAATTAATGAATTTAATCAACAGTTCAAAAAATATGATTTATTATTGACTCCAACAATGCCTATGGTTCCACCAAAATTTAGTGAAATAGAAAAAATGACTCCTCTTGAAAATTTTGCAATGGATTTGTGTACTATTCCTGCTAATCTTGCCGGTTTACCACACTCTTCTTGTAATGCTGGTTTTTCAAAAGGGTTACCAGTTGGTTTAATGGCAATTGCTCCACATTTACAAGAACAAAAATTGTATAGTTTCGGAAAGGTGATGGAACTTGAGTAAAATTATTTACAAAAAAGCAAAAGTTTCTGATATGAATGAAATTATTGATTTTACTCGGCTGGTGAAGATAAAATGAATGAAACAAACAATCCAAATAAAAAAATGACGAGTGTAATGATTGGGTTAGAAATTCATGTTTATTTAAATACAAAATCAAAATTGTTTTGTTCTTGTTCAACAGACATTATTAATGCAGAACCAAATTCTGTTACTTGCCCAGTTTGTTTAGCACACCCTGGAAGCAAACCTGTGTTAAATGCAAAAGCAGTTGAACACGCAATAAAAGTTGGTTTAGCTCTTAATTGTAAAATAAATAATAATTTCTTTTTTTCTAGAAAAACATATTTTTATCCTGATATGAGTGCAAATTATCAAATTACTCAATATGAAGTTCCTGTTGCAGAAAATGGTTTTATTAAATTGGGTGAAAAGAAAGTTAGAATACGAAGAGCTCATTTAGAACTTGATCCTGCTGCATTAATTCATCCGCAAGGATTAGGGAAAAGTAATTATTCTTTAATTGATTATAATAGAAGTGGGTTTCCATTATTAGAAATTGTTACTGAACCAGACTTTTCTTCTCCATTAGAAGCAAGAGGATTTTTAAATCAACTTGAAACAATTCTTTCTTATTTAAATGTTTTAATGCCAAATATGACAATGAAAGCAGATTGTAATATTTCAATTAATGGTGGTAACAGAGTAGAAATAAAAAATGTTTCTGGTTTTCAAGCTGCAGAAAAAGCACTTGCTTTTGAGTTAGCAAGACAAAAACAACAAGAAAAAGTTGGAAACAAAATAGAACAATGTACAAGGCTTTTCAATGCTGATACTGGGCAAACAGTGGAAGCAAGAAAAAAAGAAACTGAAGAAGATTATGGTTATATTTTTGATCCTGATCTAGTAAAAGTTTTTTTGAATAATAAACAAATAGAAAAAATAAGAAATGAAATGCCTGAACTTCCGCAACAAAAAATACAAAGGTTTGTTAGTGAGTACAATTTAAATGAATATGAATCTAATGTTCTTTGTAACAATTTTGATTTAAGTAAATTATTTGAAGAATTAATGCAAAAAAAAGTTGATGCAAAAATAACTTCAAATTTATTAACAAGAGAATTACTTTCAATTTTAAATCATGATTCATTAAAATTAAATCAAGTTAAAATCAAGATTAATGATTTACAAGAACTTATTTTATTAATTAAAAATGGAAAAGTTTCTGACAAAAATGTTAAACAATCATTAATAAATTATATTTCTGGAGATAATACTCCTCCAAAAGAATACTTAGAAAAAAATGGGTTATTAATAAAAGAAATTGATTTGGAATCAATAATTAATAATGTTTTAGAGAAAAATAATAATGCTGTTCTTGATTATAAAAAAGGTAATAACAAAGTAATTAATTTTTTAGCTGGTTTGGTAATGAGAGAAACAAAAGGTTCTGCAAGAATAGAAGAAGTTTTAGAAAAATTAAAACAAAAAATTAGTGAGTAGAATGTTAGAAGAAATACAAATAAAAACAAGTAAAAAAAACGAATTAATTGATATTACAAATGAAGTTCAAAAAATCGTTTCAAAATCAAAAATTTGTTCTGGAATATGTTTTTTGTATTGTTAAAAGAAAAAATTCTCTAAAAAAAGAGGGATATGTTTTTGCTAATAAGTTCATTTTATCTTTGGTTGGTGTTTGGGGGTATATCATCGCGAAATTTAATGAGAATGAAATTGAATTTTTTTTCAGAGTTTGATGGCCCTAGAGAAAGAAAATTATTTTTAAAAATTGTTTGTTGATATTGTTAATTTTGTACCAAAAATGATTTATAAGCAATAAAAAAACAATATTTTGTCCTTTCGTTGTTCGTACAACAAATTATTATATTGGTTGTGCATTATTTTATTGTTGGTGTGGTGATTATAATTGAATAATTTTAAAATAATAACAGTTTTTTTATTTGTCTTGTTTTTTTTGCAAAATGTTTTTGCAAAACCATGGGGTTTTTTAAGATTTCCAGTTGAAGTAGCACAAATAATCAATCCAATTGTTGTTTGGTTAGTTATTATATTTTCATCAATTATTTTGCTAATTGCTTTTCTTTCTTTTAGAAAAAAAAATTCTAAAAGATTATTACTTGTTTTTATAGCATTTAGTTTTATTTTTTTTCAGAGTTTTCTTAATTTAATAGATTTTTATTTTTCTCCAGGGGTTTTTATGAATCCTGCTGTTCAAGGGGTTTTTGATTTAATAATAATCAGTGCTTTGTTTATTGCATTATTCAAAAAATAGCTGGTTGAAAATGAAAAAAAAAATTGAAGAAGAAATGGTTATTTCACCAAGGGACAAAATATATTCTATTATTATAAAAAATCCGGGTTTGCATTTTAGAGAAATTCAAAGGAGAGTTGGTTTTGTTAATGGGGTAATTCAATATCATTTAGATTATTTAAAAAGAAAAAATTATATTAGAGAAGAAAAAGAGGGAAAATTTTCTCGTTTTTATTCATTACAAGAAAAAACGGTTGATTCGAAAATAATGAATTTATTAAGACAAAAACAAGTGAGAAAAATACTTATTTTTTTATTAGAAAAAAGAAGATCAACTTTAAATAACATTTCTAAAGAAACAAGTCTTTCAAAAACAATAGTAAATTTTCATTTAAAAAAAATTATTTCTGCTGGTTTAGTTATTGAAAAAAATATTGGTGAAAAAACCTTTTATTCTATTGTTAACAAAGAACCAATTTTGGAACATTTGATTGTTTATAAAAAATCGTTTTTAGATTCAATGGTTGATAATTTTGTTTCTGTTTGGGAAGAAGAACTTGGATTGTAATAATTGTTTAAAATAAAGGATTTTAAACTATAACAACATATTATTATTATGCAAAAGATATTTTTGTTTAGGGCTGGAGAAGTTAAAACAAATGAAAAAATTTTTTTGGGTTGGTTAAATCTGCCTTTAAGTGAAAAAGGATTTTTTAATGCTAGAGAGGTTGCTAAAACACTTTCTAAAGAAAAAATTGATTTTGCTTTTTGTTCTGATCAATTAAGGGGTAAACAGGCTTTGCTTGAAGTTGCAAAAAAACATGTTGGAATAAAAATAATTATTGATCATCGTTTGAGGGAAAGAAATTATGGGATTTTTTCTGGTCATGAAAAAAAATTATTTAAAAATTTTTTTCCAGAAAAATATGATGAAGTGCATCGTTCTTATTATGCAAATATTCCAAACGGTGAAAATTTGCATGATGTTTCGAAAAGGGTTTTTTCATTTATGAATGATTTAATAAAATTTTTACAATTAAACAATTGTAATGTTTTAATTTGTGCTCATAATAATTCATTAAGAATAATAAGGGAATATTTGGAAGGATTAAATAAAAAAGAAACAGAATTGATTGAAAGTGATCCTTCAACATATAAGGAATATGTTTTAAATTTTGAAAAAAATTGATTTTTTTTTTCTTTTAACTGTTCCACAATATTTTTTTCCCAAGCTTTTTATGTGTTATCAATATCATTAAATCATATCCTAAGTCAAATAATATTATTGCAAAAAAATACAATGGATTATAACTTAATATAACAAATGCTACAAATCCCGATAATTTTACCATTACTCCGTATTCAAAAATAAAACTAAATAATTTTCCTTTTTTTGTTTTAAACCATTTATCTTTTTTATAATTTATTTTTTCTTCTAACAAAATTGCTACAAATAATATTGTAAAAATTTCTATGTTGAAATAAATTATGTCAATTGTTCCTCCAACAATAAAAAATATTGTAAAACAAATAAATGCTGCTGTGATAAAAGCATAATTATCAATTTTTTTTGCTAATACCAATCCAATAATAAATGCAATAAAAATTATTTTTGTTTCATCTGACAAATACATTAAAATTGCTGAAAAAACGGCAACTATTAACATTATAAAAAAAGATTTTTTTTTTGAGAATAATTTATCGTCAAAACTAGCGTCAGCAAATTTTAATAAAAAACCAAGTAAAAAATAACTTAGTAGAATAAAAGGGATCCAAACTAAATTATTTTCAATCATTTTTTATCATTAAAATTAGTCAAAATTAGTTATTATACTTTTGCAATTTTAATTTTGGAATTAAAATGGGCAGGACGAGACTTGAACTCGTGACCGCTCGATTACTATCGTTTTAACGATATCAGTCGAGTGCTCCACCACTAAGCTACCCGCCCAAAAATAATTTTTTCCAATAATTTAATTAAAGATTTGCTTTGCTATTCTTCAATAAAATTTGCATTAGAAAAGCTTTAAAATACTTAATAACTAGCTTTCTTTTAGTTGTTTTATATGTTAATTCAAATAGTAATTTTATTTTTTTTGTTAATTTTATCTGCTTTATTTTCAGCTACTGAAACAGCTTTTTATTCTGTTAATAGATTTAAAGTAGAAAAACTTGTTAAGAAGAAAATGGTTAATGCTATTTTGTTGCAAGAATTAAAAAGAAAACAAAACAAGGTTTTGATTACTATTCTTGTCATGAATAATGTTGTAAATATTGGTGCTGCATCAATTGCTGCTTCAATAATGTTACAAATATTTCCCGAAAATATTGGTATTGCAGTTTCAACTTTTATAATGACTTTATTAATACTCATTTTTGGTGAAATCACTCCAAAAAGTTTTGCTGCAAAAAATTCTACAAAATTTATTCTTTTTATAGCACCAATTCTTTCTTGGATTGTTTTTTTATTATCGCCTATTACTTGGTTTTTAGAAAAAATAACAAAAATTTTTGTTGGAGTTCATTCAAATGATATTCTTACTGAAGAAGAAATAAGAATGGTTATTGCATTAGGTCATAAAGAAGGGGCCATTGATGAAGAAGAAAAAGAAATGATTCAAAATGTTTTTAGATTAGATGATTTAAGTGTTGAACAAGTAATGACTCCTAGGATGGAAATGATTGTTGTTGAAAAAGACAAAACTTTGAATCAATTAAAAAATTTTTTGAAAACAACTCCTTATTCAAAAATTCCTGTTTATGATATTAAGACTGATATGATTATTGGTATTTTTAATGTTCGTAGTGCCTTAAAATTTATTAATAGAAAATTGGATGTTAAAGTATCTTCTTTAATGGAATCGGCCCTTTTTATTCCATCTTCTAAAAAAATTGGTTCTCTTTTAAAAAAGTTCCAAGAAAAAAAAATTCATATTGCTATAGTTGTTGGGGAATATGGTGGGATACAAGGATTAATTACATTAGAAGATATTTTAGAAGAATTGGTTGGTGAAATAACTGAATCAAAAGATGATGAATACGATATGAAGATTATTAATGAAAAAACAATTATTGTTGAGGGTGGTACAGAATTGGAAACAATTAATAAAGAACTAAATTTGAATCTTTCTAGCAAAAAATTTAATACTATTGCTGGTTTTTTGTTAGAAAAAATTGATTATTTTCCAAAAAAAGGTAAAAAGTTTAACTTTAATAATATAAAATTTGAGATAACAAAAGCATCTCAAAACAAAATTGAAGAAGTTAAAATAAGCAAGTGAGAGCATTTTTAAATTTTGTTGAAGCTAATTTTGTTAAGTTCATAATGGGCTACCGAAGGTGCCCGCGTTTGAACGGAGCAAGCCGTTCAGCCCCGTCGTCTAGTGGCTAAGGATGCAGGCCTTTGGCACCAGTTTCGCCTGGTGGGTACGAAGCACTATTTTGTGCTACGCACTCAATGGGTATTGGTGTAGTAAGCCTGAGACCGGAGTTCGAATCTCTGCGGGGCTATTTTTTTTAGTATTGTTTTTTA
>JAQVAR010000037.1 GCA_028690725.1 Candidatus Iainarchaeum sp. | reverse complement strand
TGCTTATTAAATAGAGAATTGTAAGAATTCTTTTTCTCCCACACAAAAGAGTTTTTGCCTGGCATGAAAGTTGAAAAGGGCTTATAAACTAAAACATAACAGTCTTTAGTGGTATAAATGGAAATAAATTTAGAAGAAATTGAAAAACAAGAATCAAGTCCTTTTGTTGAAAGATTTGAAGATTTTTTTAATTCTGAATACAAAAAGGAAATTGAAAAAATAGTAGAAGCATATCCTGATAGGAAAAGTTTGATAATAGATTTCAAAGTATTAGAAAAATTTGATCCTGTTCTTGCAGACGAATTATTAGATAACCCTGATTCTGTTGCTGATTCTGCTACAATAGCAATACAAGAAATTAATATCCCATCATTAAATGTTGATGAATTTAAACCACATATTAGATTTTCAAATTTACCAAAGGACAGAATTCCAAATATAAAAGATATTGGTTCAGAACACTTAGGAAAACTCATTTGTGTTGAAGGATTAGTTAGACAAATAACTGACGTATTACCAAAATTACAAACAGCAGTTTGGAAGTGCAAAAGATGTGGAAATATTTACAAAATAATACAAGACAAACAAAAAATAAATATGCCTAATATGTGTGAGTGTCATTCAAGAGATTTTGATTTGGTTGAAGAAAAAAGTGATTTTATTGATTATCAAAAAATACAAATACAAGAACCATTAGAAAAATTAAAGGGAAGCGAACAAGCAGTTTATATTGATGCATATGTTAGTGATGATTTGGTTAACAAAGTTAGTGCTGGTGATAAAACAGCTTTTGTTGGAATATTGCGTTTAATTCCACCACAAAAAGACAAAAAAACTATTTATGGAAGATTTATTGACGTTAATTATTTAGAAGAAACTCAAAAAGAATTTGATGAAGTTGATATAAGCAAAGAAGAAGCAGAAGAGATAAAACTTCTTTCAAAAGAAGAAGGCATTTTTGAAAAACTTACTGCTAGTATAGCCCCAGCAATATACGGACACGAAATAGTAAAAGAAAGTATTGTACTACAATTATTTGGAGGAGTAACAAAAAATCTTCCAAATGATCAAAAAATAAGAGGAAACATTCACGTTTTATTAATTGGCGATCCTGGTTGTTTAATCGGTGATGAAAGAGTAATAATGGGTAATGGTGCAATAAAAAAAATTGAGAATTTAGGAAAAAAACATCTTGAAAAAATTGATTTACAAGTTTTAACAGGAGAAGGAGCAAAAAAGAGGAGTAAAGCAACAACATTTTTTTCTTACAAGAAAAAAAAAATTATGGAAATAATTACTGAAAGTGGTAAAAGCATTAAAGGAACATATGACCATCCTTTATTGTGTTTAAAAAAAGTTGATGGAGAAATAAAAAGAGTTTGGCGAAGACTAGACAAATTCAAAATTAATGATAAAGTAGCAGTAGTAAATTATATTCCTTGTACAATAACAAAACTAATTGAAACTGATTTTAAATTAAAACCAAGAAAGTTGGGACCAAAATTCAAAGGAAAATTACCAAAAAAAATAACTCCTGAATTAGCAGGATTAATTGGTTATATGCTTGGTGATGGTTGGATTAGAAAAAAGGAAGCATATGTTGTAGTATCAGAAGACGAAAAAGATCTTGTGCCAAAATTAATTAATATTTGTAAAAAAAATTTTGGAATAAACCCTTCATTAACAATAAAAATTGATAAAGGAAGAAAAATACCTTTACATAGAATAGGAATACATTCAACAGATATAGCACAAAACCTGATTTTTTTAAGAAAAAAAAGAGTTCCTGAAAAAATATTAGAATCTGGAAACAAAGTTGTTGCAGAATTTTTGAAATGGTTGTTTGAAGCAGATGGTTGTGTTTTCAGCAAAGGAAGAGGTAATAGATCAGTATCATTAAAAGCAAAAAACATTGAATTGTTAAGAGATATTCAAATATTATTATTAAGATTTAGTATTCATTCAAGAATAGTCGGAAATAATTTGATGATAAGAAGAGGAAACGAAATAAAAAAGTTTGGACAAAAAATTGGTTTTGTTTCAAAAAAGAAAAAAGAAAAAATGAATATTGCAATAAAAGAAGCAGAAAAACACGCTAGATTCAAACAACAAAGAAGTGAAAAAATAGTAAAAATTATTGAACATGGATTAGAAAACGTTTATGACATAGAAGTACCAGAAAAACATAGATTTATTGCAAATGGAATAATATCTCACAACTGTGGTAAGAGCCAGTTATTACAAGCAACAACAAACATTGCCCCAAAAAGCATTTATATTAGTGGAAAAACTACTTCTGGTGTTGGATTATGTGTTGCACCAGAAACAATAATACAAAATGATTCCGGATTCAAAACAATAAAAGAATTCGTTGAAAATAATTTTGTTGGAAAAGGAAAAGAAGAAATACATAATTGTTATAGTAATAATTTTTCAAAAGAATCATTTACACTTGGAGATGATTTGAAATTAAAAAAAG
Source organism: Candidatus Iainarchaeum sp. (assembly GCA_028690725.1). Taxonomy (GTDB): domain Archaea; phylum Iainarchaeota; class Iainarchaeia; order Iainarchaeales; family JAAZKV01; genus JABIDZ01. Next base: position 5,106 of record JAQVAR010000037.1, on the reverse strand, counting down.
GAGAAATATCAAAAATTTGGAGAATAAAAGCGCCAAAAAAAATGTTTAAAATAAAAAGTAATTTTGGAAAAGAATTATCATTAACTCCAAATACAGCACTAATAAGAATAAAAAATGGTGAAATCAATTGGATAAAATCGTCTGAATTAGAAGAAGGAGATTTTGTTGCAACCGCTAGAAAATTATTGAGTTCAAAAGAAGAAATGAAATATTCAATAGAACTTCTTTCAAAGAACCCAAACATAAAAATAGCAAATAATATTTCAAAACAAATCAAAGAGATTACTAATGATTTAATAAAACAAAAAAAATACAAAAATTTAGAAGATATTGCAAAAAACATTGGAAAATCAAGAGACACTATTTATGCAATACGAAACGAAAAGTTCTATCACGGAATTAGTATTAAAAATTTTGTAAAACTTGGTTTAGAATCTGGACGAACCTACAAAGAATTATCAAAAAGTATTACAAGAGTTTTTATCACGCACGGAAAAGAAATTAATATTCCCAAAACAACAAATAACAAAAAATTGGCTTATATTACAGGACTATTGATTGGAGATGGGAGCATTTATTCTCAAGATAATTCAAAACAAATACGACTTTATAATATTTCAAAAGAAATTTTAGAAACATATGATAAATACATAGAAGAATTATTTAATATTAAAACAGAAAAATATGTTCAAAAAGGGGTTGGGGTAAGAAGAATTTCTTCAGAAATAGTTTTTATTTTATTAAAAGAATTTGGATTAAACGAAAAAAAAATAAATAATAAAATAAGTCATTTCGCAAGTTCAACAAAAATGCTAAAATATGTTTTGCAAGGAATTTTTGATACTGATGGATATGTTTCAAAAAATAATAGTAGTCACATCGGGATAAGTACAATTAGCAAAGAATTAGCACAAACCACACAACTAAGTTTATTGAAATTTGGAGTAATCTCAAAAATTCGGGAAAGAAAATTGGCTGGAAGAATAAGCAGAGGAAAAAATATTGTTGTTACAAGTAAACACAATCAATTCGTTTTAGAAATACGCGGAGAAAACAAAAACAATTTTAGAAAACAAATTAATTTTAATGTAAAAGAGAAAAAAGAATCATTAAAAAAAATAATAATAGAAAAAAATAATCCTAATCTAGATATTATACCAGAATTAGGTGAATTATTAAACAATAAAAAAATAAAATGGGAGTACAAATCTGGAAAATTGTGTCCTTCAAGAAAAAAATTATTAGAACTATCTAAAAAAACAAATGATTTGTATTTATCAAAAATAGCACAATCAGATTTAATTTGGGAAAAAATTGTATCAAAAGAAGAATTTATTCCAGAATACGAATATGTTTATGATTTTACTATTGAAGAAACACACAATTTTGTGGCGAATGGTTTCATAACACACAATACTGCATCAGCAGTAAAGGATGAGTTTGGAGAAGGGGGTTGGACATTAAAAGCAGGAGCATTAGTATTAAGTTCTGGTGGGATATGCATGGCTGATGAATTAGACAAAATGGATCCAAATGATAGGAGTGCTTTGCACGAAGCAATGGAACAAGGAATGATTTCAGTTGCTAAAGCAGGAATAGTTTCAAGATTCAAAGCGGACACTACAATGCTCGCAGCAGCAAATCCAAAATTTTCTAGGTTTGACAAATTTCAACCTTTTTTAGAACAAATCAATTTACCAGCATCATTAATATCAAGGTTTGATTTATTTTTTATGATAAGAGATGTACTTGATAAAACACAAGACATTAACATAGCAACACATATTCTTAACACTCATCAAAGTGGAGAAAAAATAAGACAATCAAAACAAACAGGAAAACCATTAACAAAAGAAGAAAAAGAAAATATTGATAAAATAACAAAACCACCAGTAGACTCAGATTTATTAAAAAAATATATTTCTCTAGCAAGACAAAAATGTTTTCCAGTATTAAGTGGAGAATCAATGCAAAAGATAATTGATTTTTATGTAGGATTAAGAGACCAAGGAAGAAACGAAGGAAATTATGCAGCAACAGCAAGACAATTAGAAGGATTAGTACGATTAAGTGAAGCAAGTGCAAAAATAAGATTAAAAGATGTTGTTGAATTAGAAGACGCTGAAAGAGCAATTAGGCTAGTAAGAAGATCATTAGAAGAAACAGTAACTGACCCAGAAACAGGAAAAATAGATATTGATATTGTAACAAGCGGATTAACACACTCAAAACAAAACGCAATTAGTGTTACATTAAAAATAATTAAAGATGCAATGGCAGAAGGAATAGATATGGTCCCAATAGAACAAGTAATAACAGAAGGAATGGAAAAAGGATTAGATGAAAGCAAAATAAACTCTGCTTTAGAAGATTTAGAAAAAAAAGGAGAAATTTACAAACCAAGACACCATTTTGTAAAACCAACAAAAAAACATTAAATTGTAAAAAAAACAAATTATTGAATTTTGATCAAATAAAACACACAATTAAAAACAAGGACAACTATTTTTTATTATGAAAAAAAAGTTAATAAAAAAAAAAGAAATTATTAAAAAACAAAAAGAAATCAATAAAAATAAAACAAAATTAAAAAATTCAGATACAAAAAGTTGGTTGAACAAAAAAGTTTTTTTGATGTTGACAATACTTTTTATAATATCACAAACACTCGGATTAATTGTTGCTAGAAATCTTATTAACTTAGGAATAAAAAGCTCTCCAATAACCGGCGACATAAATAATCCATTAGAAGCAATTTACCTCATATCAATAATACTAATAATGACAACAATAATAATCATTTTAATAAAATACAAAAAACAAAGAAAATTATTATGGTTGTTTGAAGGACTAGCAATTTTTGCTACAACAACAATTGTTTTTAGTTCTTTTTTTCCAACAGATGACTTAGTAGTATTAATAATTGCATTAATAATTATTGTTTATAGATACACTCATAAGGAAAGTGTTCTATTCAGAAATTTTGTTAGTATAATTGCAATAGCTGGGGCGGGAGCATTAATAGGAATTTCTTTAGGAGTAATAGTTGTATTAATATTTATTTCATTATTATCAATTTATGATTTGATTGCTGTTTTTAAAACAAAACATATGGTTGAACTAGGAAAAAATGTTACAAAACAAAACCTTGCTTTTACTGTTTCAATGCCAACAAAACAACACAGTTTTGAATTAGGAAATGGTGACTTAATAATACCATTAATTTTAGCAGCAAGCATTATTGCAAATGGTTTTTTTAACAACAATTTTTTGGTTTCAATATTTTGTTTAATAGGAAGCTTAATCGGTTTAATAATTAGTATTTACATTGTTTCAGTAAAAAAAATTCCTTTACCTGCCTTACCACCACAAACAATAATAATGATAATAATTATTTTTATTAGCGCTTTGATTGGATTGTAAAATAATTTTTAAAATTAAAAAACTATAAAAAAATAATAAATTTATTTTAATTATTTTATTAAATTTAAATTACCATTCAAAATAATTGGTTTCATTGCAATAATTTCATCAGCATAATTCATTTTTGGGATATCATTTAATAAAAAAATCTTTTTTTTAAGAACATAAGCAAACCCCATTTCCAAAAAAGTATTCCCACCAATATAATTACTAATACCTTTTTTATCCTCATTAACAACAAGAATTGCATCCGCCAAACCTATTTCATCAAAATATTTTTGAATCATATCATATTTTATTTTATTACTAGCTGCCTCAAATTCTTTTTTCTCAATAGAATTTATTTTTATATACTGACCAATCAACTCAGTCAAATAAACTTCAAAATTTTTTTTAATTAAATAATCTTTAACATCTTTCATTTTTTTTGCAAAAACCATTGAACCGCAAATAACTATTTTCATTTATCCACCAAAAAAATGTATTAAAAAATTTATTCCAAAATAACCAGCATAAGCTAGAACAATATAACGAGGAATCTTTCCCAACAAGCAACCCAAAAAAAATTTTTTCTTAGAATATTTTGCTAAACCAGAAGCAACACCAATTAAATCAAAAGGAAGGGGAGTGAAAGCAAAAAAAGCAATTAATGGAATACCCACAACTTCAAGTTTTTCTTTTAACAACTTTAATTTTTCTACTTCTTCTTTTTTCATTGCTTCAAAACTTTTTATACCAGCTAAACCAATAAAATAACCACTAAATTCACCTATTGATGCTCCCAAACCCACAACAATACCAAGAATTAATGGTGTAAAAAGTCCTAAACCAAAAAAATCTATTGAAGCCAAAGGAATTATTAACAAATCGATAGGCAATGGTAAAAATAAAGACGCATTAGCAATAATTGAACCAAAAAATAATCCTAATAATAAACCAATTGGCCCAACTGAAATTAGAAAAGCTAGTAACGCATCAATCATAAACTAAATATAATACTTTGATTTAAATAGCTTTTGGATGGGAAATATCTTAGTTAAAATGGAAAAAAAATATGAAGAAATGCTGGATAAAGCTTATTTAAATATTCCAAAAGAAGCTTTAGAACACAGTAGATTTGAAATTCCAAAAGTTGATTCTAATATACAAGGAAAAAAAACTTTTGTTAAAGGAATAACAGGAATAATAAAAGAAATGAGAAGAGACAAAAAACATTTTTTTAAATATCTTACTAAAGAAACTGCCACATCAGTTACAGAGTCAGGGCAAAATATTATAATTAATGGAAAATTTGGAGCAATACAACTAAACAAGATAGTTGAAAATTATTTCAAACAATTTGTTATTTGCCCAGAATGCGGAAAACCAGATACCAAAATAATTACACAACAAGGAACAAAACAAATGAAATGCGAAGCGTGCGGAGCAATAAGCCCAGTAAAAGGAATATAATTTTTAAAAAAAACTTAATTATTAAATGATAAAAATGTTTGCAAAAATACACGAGATAGAAAGTAGAATAATTCTTGCAGTTTGCGACAAAGAATTGGTTGGAAGATCTTTTGAAGATAAAAAAATATTTTTTACAGCATCAGAAAAATTTTATAAAGAAAAAGAAATAAATCAAAAAGATTTAGAAACATTATTAGAAGAAGCAGATTCAATTAATTTATTTGGAAATAA
>JAQVAR010000036.1 GCA_028690725.1 Candidatus Iainarchaeum sp. | reverse complement strand
TTAATTGTCTTTTATTGTTAAAGAAAAAAAAAGTGTTGTTTCAAATACTTATGGTTCTAATTTACCATACAAAACAAAATCTATTTGCCCTGAATGTAAAAGAATTTTGGAAGCACTTGTTTATGAAAAAAAAGGTAAGATTTATTTGAAGAGAAAATGTCCTGAACACGGTATTTTTGATGAATTATATTGGGAATCAGCAGAAGAATTTAATAGGGCAAAAAAATATTCTTCTAATGCTCGTGGTTTAATAAACACTAATGTTGGAATAACAAATAATACTGGGTCTAATTGTCCATTTGATTGTGGTCTTTGTTCAAATCATCATTCTCACACTGCATTAGCAAATATTGCTGTTACTAATAGATGTGATTTGAGTTGTTGGTATTGTTTTTTTTATGCTAAAGAAGGTGATCCTATTTATGAGCCGAGTGTTGAACAAATAAGATTAATGTTAAGAAACCTAAAAAGTGAATCACCAGTTCCTTGTAATGCTGTTCAGTTTAGTGTAGATCATGATCAAAAAATTTTTTTAAAGGATTCAAATGGAATAATTTTTTCAAAGAAGATTGGTGAATTCGTTGATGAACAAATGTTATACAAAAAAACTAAAAAGTATTCTCTTCCAATAAATCACGAGAGGCTCGGATTAAGTAATTATGCTGTTTTAACTGTTGACAAGAATTTTAACTCTGTTTTTAAACCAATTAATGAGATTATTAGGCATGAAAATAGCGAGGATTTATTTGAAATAAATGCTAGTAAGGGTTGGAGCATAATTGTTACTGGTTCACACAGTGTTTTTGTATTAAATGATATGGGGAAAATAGTTGAAAAAAAACCCGGGGACTTGAAAATTAATGATGTTTTGGTTGGTTCTTTGACAGCTCCAATTGGAAAAAATCTGAGTAATGTTGATTTGATCGAGTTATTTTTAAATTCAAAAGATTTTGATTTCTTGAAAGATAAAATAATGATTTCTGGAATAAAAAAACAAGATTTTAATAGTTTGGGTAAGATTTTGGGTAGGAGAGTTAATTGGGACTCTATTCCATTAAAAGATTATGTTAATTTAAAGAAAAAGGTTGGTGATAATCTTAGGTATTTTAATTCGAAAAAAGAGAAGGCGATTCCAACAAAATTAGAGTTATCTAACGAGTTGGCAAGACTTTTAGGTTATTTTGCTGGAGAAGGTTGTTTTTATAAAAACGGTTTAATTTTTTCATTTGGTTTAAAAGAAAAAAAACTTATAGATGATTGTATTAGTTGTATTAAAAAAATATTTAAAGATACTAACATCAGACAAAAAATAAATCATGATTCTAGTTTACAAATTATTATTGAGGGCTTTTTGTACAAAGAAGTGTTAAAATTGTTAGGGTGTGGTTCTAACGCACAAAACAAAAAAATTCCTTGGGTTGTTTTTAATGCAAAAGATTCTTTCAAAAAAAGTTTTTTAAAATCTTATTTTGAGTGCGATGGTAATGTTAGGATGCGAAAAACAGGTTTTGAAATAGTTCATAATACTGTGAGTAAAGAACTAGCCTCTGATTTAATGTTATTACATGCTCAATTAGGAGTTGTGTGTCAATTAAATAAATCTGTTTCAAAACCACATTTGATTAAAAAAACAGGACAATATATTAAAGTAAGTTCAGAAAAGCTTGTTGTTTCAATAAATGGTAAAGAAAATTTATCAAATTCTTTGTGGTATTTAGATGGTATTGAAAAAAAATTGTTTGAGGATTATTGTGATAGCATTGAAAAACATTCTCCAACTTATGAAAGATTACCAGTTTTTAATTTTATAAAGAATTTTTCTTACAAAGGCATTAATAATAAAAGAATTACTAAAATAATGAAAGGTGTTTTTTTTGACAAATCAATTTCAAGGAGCAAATTAAACGAACTAGTTCTTTTCTTCAAACAAAATAATATTCTTTTTGAAAAAACTTGTAATCATTTATCAACAACCAAGTCAGTTGGTTTTTTTAAAATAAAAAAAATTAATAAGATTAAGCCAAGTTCAAAATATGTTTATGATTTAAGTGTTCCAGGATCAGAATCCTTTTTCACAGGTTCTTTTGGACAATTACTTGCACATAATACGGGTGGCGAGCCTACTCTAAGAGAAGATTTGTTTGAAATAATAAGGGTTGCGAAAGAAGAAGGGTTTGAACATGTTCAATTAAATACTACTGGGATGACAATTGCTTTTAACAAGGGTTATGCTCAAAAACTAAAAAAAGCTGGTGTATCAACATTATATGTTTCTTTTGATGGTACTACTCAAAAAACTAATCCAAAAAATCATTTTGAAATGCCATTAACAATAGAAGAATGTAGAAAAGCAGGTTTGGGAATAGTATTAGTTCCAACATTAATAAAAGGGGTTAATGATAATGATTTAGCAAACATTATTGATTTTGGTTTGAGAAATATTGATGTTGTAAGAGGAATTGATTTTCAACCAGTTTCTTTCGTTGGAAGAATGCCAAAATCACAAAGAGAAAAACAAAGAATAACTATTCCAAGAGTAACAGAATTATTGGAAAAACAGTCAAAAAAAGCGATTAAACAAAAAGATTTTTTTGCAATACCATGCATTTCATCAATAACAAATTTTATTGAAGCATTAACAAACAATGTACAATATTCTTTGGATAATCACTTTGCTTGTGGTAGCGCAACATATGTTTTTGTTGACGAAAAAAACAAAAAAGTTATTCCATTACCAGAGTTTGTTGATGTTGATGGTTTATTCAAATTTTTGAGAGAAAGAGCAACAGCAATACAAAATGGTAAGAACAAAAAAATTGAAACAGCAAAATTATTATTAAAAATAAAATCTTTTATCAACCAAGAAAAAAAACCATCTGATTTAAATCTAGCAAAATTATTGTTTGATGCCCTAGTAAAACATGATTATTCTGCTCTTGGAAAATTCCACACAAAATCATTGTTCATTGGAATGATGCATTTCATGGACCCATACAATTATGACCAACAAAGAGTAGAAAGATGTAATATTCATTATTCAATGCCTGATGGAAGAATAGTTCCGTTCTGTGCCTTTAATGTTGTGCCAGAATTATATAGGGACAAAGTACAAAAACAATATTCTGTTTCATGGGAAGAATTCAAACAAGATTACAAAGGAAATTCTCAAAACCCATTAAAAAAATATGTTAGAAATACAAAAATGTTAGAAAATAATGAATTGTACAAAAAAACTTATGAAAAAAATAAGTATTTGGGAAATTGATTAAAATGAAACAATGGTTTAAAACAAAATTTGGTTTAGCACCATTCAAAGAAGTACAATTAATAGAATTTTCTTATTCAAACATAAAAAATCAAAAAGAAAATTCTATGAAACAATATAATCTACTACTCAATGAAGAAGTAATACAAGCACATATAGAGTTATCAACAAAAAAAGGAATAATGATACTTGTTTTAGGAACAAATCCAGAACAATTATTAAAAAAAGAAGGATTTGAATACAAAATAATATCAAAAAAAATTATTTCATACGAAAAAGTTTTAGAAAATAACAATCAATTCAAAATCTAATATGATTATTGTGTTACTTGCAATTGTTCTAATAAAAAATTATTATAAAAAATCTAATACTATTCTAATAAGAAACTAGTAACATCAAGTCATTCTAACAAATTTAATATTATAATTTATTATAATAAATTCAAACCATTGAAATTATTATGTATAAGAATTGTTTTATTTTGTGTTTTTTGCTATTAGAAAAGATCCTATTGCAACCATTATGTATGCAATTAAACTGCTAAAACCTTTGCTGAATGGTGTTGTTTGTAATAAGTCTAATCCTGCTATTAGAAAGAACACTGAACCTATTATTAATAATAAACCGTATGTTGTATCCTTGTCTGCCATAAACTATTTATCATAAAAAACATATATAAATCTTTGTTTAACTGGAGAAAGTTACTTTTGACTTTGGTTTATAATACCTTTGTTCAAAAAACTATTTGTGTTTTAAGCCACAATCGTCTTATTTACACGAAAAAATATAGTGGAGAAAGAGAAAATGATGAAAGATAATGAAAATAGAAAAATGTATAAAGCAACTTGTTCCGAATGTGGAGCAGAAACAGAGGTTCCTTTTGAACCAGACCCAAGCAGACCAGTTTTTTGTAGGGATTGCTTTATGAAGAAAAGAAATAATAATAGGAGAGGCGGAGGTTTCAGTAGAGACCGAGGTCCAAGAAGAGACGATTACTAGGACTATTAATTTTTTTTTTGAAATAATAACCAAACATTTTTTTTAAAGGGCTTTTTTTTTAAAAGCTCTTTTAACTATTTTTTAATTTTTTTTATTCCCATCCTAGTATTGGGTATGTTTCTCCTGCAGAATAATTTGGCATTGTTCCGATGAGCCAATTGTTATCATTCCATTCTTCTATTTTTGTAATATCCCATCCTGTATTTGTGAATGTTGTTATTGTTTTCATTTCGAGAGTTGTTTTTCCTGTTGCATTTCCAGAAGTTGTTGTTTGTTCTGATGTTTCTGTGTCCCAAAAATTTCCGGACATTTCATACCCTCCATCAGTATTTACACTTCCAGCAAATCCTTTATTTAAATCAGCCCATAATATTCCTGGTGATTGGTAAACGGCTCCTGTTGAATAAGAATTAAATATTTTTCCCTTATCATTATAACCAACAAAACCCCCAATCAAACTACTCGCTCCAGAAGTTCTTGTTGTGTTTCCAATTGAATATGAGTCATAAATTTTTCCAGTAAAAGTTAGGTAACCAGTTAGCCCTCCGATAGCACTGCTTCCATTTATATTTCCTGTTGCAAAAGAATTTGAAATTGTTCCACTAGTGCTTCCAACTAATCCCCCACTACTACCACCACCAGTTATGTTTCCTGTTGCAAAAGAATTTGAAATTGTTCCTTGTACTTGACTCCCAACTACTCCTCCAACACTACTAGAACCGGTTACATTTGCTGTTGAATAAGAATTAGAAACTAACCAGTCTGCTCTCCCTGTTAAACCCCCAATATTATAAGAGGTGCCAATAACACTTCCTGTTGTAAAAGAATTTGAAATTGTTCCAAAAGAAGATAAAAAACCAATTATTCCTCCAACAAAAGCTGAACCAGTTATATTAATATCAATCAAACCAACGTTTAAAATTTTTCCTTTTGAAGATCCAAAAAGACCAACAAAATCAGTTGTTCTGTTAATATACAATCCTGTTATGTTGTATTCAGAGCCATTGAAGTCTCCTTCAAATTGGTTATTTGTATAATCTCCGATTGGTTCGAATCCTTCTCCGTTGTTCCATTCTGTTGTTGGTGAAGCGTCAATGTTGTTTACTAATTTATAATGTGCTAGAAGGTTTTTGTCTTTTATGCATTGTAATTGGTATAAGTTTTCTATTTCGTATGGGTTTTCTGGTTCTCCTGAACCAGAGTATGTGTCTAGTATTTCTGTGCAGTTTGGTGTTAGAGAGTATCTTATTATTTTTTCTATTATGTTTCCTTTTGGTGTTGTTGTTTCTACACAGTTTATTGTTGTTGTTCCTAAGTTAATAGTTTTTTCTAATCCGTAGTTGGTGGTGTATTCTATTATTATTGTATAGTTTTTTGTTTCGTTATCACAACTGGCGATGTTTTCTAGTTTGAATCCTATTTGTGATCCCATTGGTAAAGAATAATCGTAATCATGTTCTTCATCATCAATAATGATAGTGTTTATTGTTAGTGTTTCTGGGTTAGTGTTTTTTAGGATTATTAGTCCGTCTGAGTCTAGTCCTGCTACAGAATCCATTATTGTTATTCCGCTTGTTCCTGTTTGTCCTTTTATTTGTCCTAATGATTGTCCTATTTGTTGGTTGTCAAACAATTCCATTGTTAGCCCTACTACTACTAGTCCAATAACAACTATTACTGCAATGATTATTAGGTACTCTATTGTCCCTTGTGCTTTTTTTGAAAAAAACATGTATTAATAGAGTATTTTGAGATATAAGAATTTATTCTTGTAAAAGGTGTTGTAGATTAATTCAGCCTAATCTTAAAATCACCTCGCTTTGCGCATTAAGAAAAAATTAAAAAGTGCTTTTTGCGCAGTTTTCAATATTGCTCAAATATGCTTTTATGTTGATTTAAAGTCATTAACAAGAAGTAGTTCTTTTAGGATTATTATTAATGGTCGTTTTGCGCATTTAATAAAATTTTTAAAATGTGTTTTTGCGCTATCAATTATTTTTTGTTTAAATAGTATGTTTTCTGTAATTTACAGAATTAAATCAATGAAAGATTTTTTTCATTTTAACAATTATTCTTCTAAAAGCCATTTCCATGCTGGAATATAATTTATTGTTCCTTTCATTCCAAACCATTCTCTTGTTTCTTTTTTTTCTTCATCGTTTGTTATTATTGTTAGTTTTTTGCATTTGAGTTCTTTTCCAGCTTTTATTAATGCACGTATTTCTCGCTCTTCTGTTTTTTTATTTTGAGTATTATAACATACTTGTATTAGTTCTTTTATTGTGTTGTTTTTTTGTATTACAAAATCTACTTCTTCGTTGTTCTGGGTTTTCCAATAATATATTTTTTGTTTATCTTCTGTTTTTTTTAATTCTGATGCTATTACATTTTCTAGTAATTTTCCTTGATTTTGGCTTGTTGAAAATGCTTTTGCTTTTATTATTCCATTATCAATGCAATATATTTTTTTTGAATCTGTGTGTTGTTCTCTTATTTTGTTCGAATATTTTTTTATTGAAAAGAACATTAGAGTTTCTTCTAATATGTTACAATATTTTTTTACTGTTTCAACACTTTTTACTTTTAGTGATTTTGCAATTTGATTATATGATAATTGTGTTGCAGAATTTGAAATTATAAATTCCGCTATTGCTTCTAGTTCATTTGTTTTTCTTATTTTGTGTCTTTTTATTACATCTTTGTATAGTGTTGCGTCAAAGAGTGTTTTTAAGTATTCTGAAACATCAAGTTTTTTTGAGTATGGTTCTGGATAACCTCCATTGTAAAGATATTTATCAAACTCACTTTTTATTTCAGCAGTCGTTTTTTCTTTTTTGTTTATTATTTCGTTGAATGATAAAGGGTATATTTTTGTTTCAAAATATCTTCCAGTTAAGTGTGTTGCTAGTTCACTACTCAAAAGTTTTGAGTTGCTTCCGGTGAGAATTATTTTTTTTCCTTGTCTTTGTAATCTGTTTACAAATAATTCCCATTTTTCGAGATTTTGTATTTCGTCAAAAAAAATTGTTTTTGGATTTGAATAGATATTATCTATGTTTGATATTATTTCGTCATAATCTTTTGTTTCAGTGAGTTGTTCATCATCAAAATTCGCGTACCCAAAATTTTCTTTTATTGTGTTAATAACAAAAAAGGATTTGCCTGCTCTTCTCGGACCTGTTATTACTTGTATTATGTCTGATTCTATATTTTTTATTTTTGCTTTACGTTCAATATAATATTCTTTTCGCTTAGAATCAAGCTCTCTTTTTTGTTTTGATAATATGTCTTTTATCATAAAAACCAAATAAGTATGATGGATAAAAGTATATAAATTTATCCATTACGATGTTTTTAAAATTTTTGTTCTTTTTAAAAAAAA
>JAQVAR010000035.1 GCA_028690725.1 Candidatus Iainarchaeum sp. | reverse complement strand
CGCTTGGCTGTAGTTTTCAATAATATTAGGGAAACCTAATGCAAGCTGTTTTCGATTAAAAAAAAAACACTAATGTGCTATTGTAAATAGTACAAATGTGTGAGTCGAACCGGCCGAACGAAATCGGTCACCGAGAGATCCCCGGTGCAATTCTGGGAGGGGGGATAACCTTATCAGTGCAGTTCATACTCTTGCGCTTAAATATCCAAAAAAGGAGAGTATAATATGAACTGCAATGAAATTTTTTTGTATAGCCCAAAGCTATTACAAAATGAAATAAAAAATCTTCAAGAAACAAATATTTCTCAAGAAGATAAAAATCTAATTATAAAATTTGGAGAAAATTGTAAACTAAGACAATTAACTGATATTAGAACTAAAAAATATCTATTTCATTTAAAAAAAACAGCAGTACAAATGCCAAATTTAAAAGAAATTGATAAGGAAAGACTTAATAAATTTTTAATATGGTTAGAACAACAAAAATATTCTGAACATACAAAAGAAGATTATAGAGTCACACTCAGCGTATTCTATAAATGGTTAGAAGCAGAAAAATTAGGAATAACTGTTGATGAACTTAAAAGACAAAGAAAAGAACCAGAAATAGTTTTTAACTTAAAACATAAATCAAAGAAAAAGCTATCAAAACTACCTGAACAACTACTTAATGAAGAAGAAATATTAAAATTAATAACAAATGCAAATAACCCAAGAGACAAAGCATTTATTTCAATGCTTTTTGAATCAGGCGCAAGAATAAGCGAGATTGGAACATTAAAAATTAAAAATATTAATTTTGAGGAATATGGAACATCAATAAAAGTAAATGGAAAAACTGGAGAAAGAAGAATACTATTAGTAACAAGTACTGAATATATAAAAAATTGGTTAAATCAACACCCTACCCACACAAACCCAGAATCACCATTATGGTTAGGAGAACAATCTAAAAAAGAATTAAAATATTCCATGTTTAGAAAAATATTAATACAAACTGCAAAAAAATCAGAAATAAAAAAACCAATAAACCCACATCAATTTAGACATTCAAGAGCAACAATAATGTCTCAAAATTTAACTGAACAACAATTAAAAGTATATTTTGGTTGGACTCAATCAAGCGATATGGCGGCCAAATATGTACATCTGTCAGGAAAACAAATTGATGATGCAATACTAGATATGTATGGATTAAAAACAAAAAACCAAGAACAAATAAAAATACTGCCAAAAAAATGCACATGCGGGCAATTAAATGAACCAACAATATTATTTTGTAAACAATGTGGAGAACCACTAACAGCAGAAGCAGTAATAATGAAAAGGGCTGAAATAAAAAAAGAACAAGAACTAAATGAAAAAGAAAATCAATTAAAAATAAGAGTTATGGAAGAAAAATTAGAAATATTATATCAAATGATGAAAATAAATAAAGGTTGAATAAATTAATTATTCAACCAACTTTTAAAATAATTTTTGAAATGAATAAATCAAATTTATATACATAACTAACAGTAATTATTAAATAGCCAAATCATATAATCTATTGTCACAAGGTGTTAAATTGGTCTCTGAAAATATTAGCAATAAATTTTATTTAAACGAAGAACGAATTAATTATTTATTTAAAATATTTAACTTAGACAAAGAATCATTTCTAAAATTATTACAAGAAAAAAATAAAAATCCAGTATTAACCGAATTAGAATTTAGTCAAGCAATAAAAAAAGAACTACCTCTAAAAATACCAACTCTAAAAAAAATTGATAAAATATTTGAAAAAGGACTTATGTGGTATGTTAGTTCAAGACCATTACCAGAAAAAAATAACCTTAGCATATTTTTTAGAAAAAGCTCATTCAACACAAAATTAAATATTGGTTCAATTAGATTAATAGAAAGATTTGAAAAAAAGAAAATTGAAACTGAAATACTTAGTGATTATTTAGAATTAAATTATAAAAAAGAATTTAATTTTAATATTAACGATAACCCAAAAGAAGTTGCAAAAATAATTAGAGAAAAATTTAACGAATCTAAAAACCAATTGTTAAAGAAAAATTTAATAAAAAATGGAAATTCTGATAAAATATTTCTAGAAAATTTAATAAGATATTTTGAAAATTTTAATGTTTTTGTTTTTGAACATATTGATAAAAAAAGAAATCCTAATAATGTTATTAATTTTGATGGTTTTTTTATGAAACCAAATTTTATTTTAATAAAAAGACAACAAAAATATCTTAAAAGAGAAATTTTTACCCTATTGCATGAATTTGCACATTATTTAATAAATATTGAAGAAATTGATTCTAATTTAGATTCAGAAATAATAATTAACAATAAAATTGAAGATTGGTGCAATGACTTTGCTTATTTTTATTTAATAGATAAATATTCAACTGAAATTGATTCATTAGAACTTGCTAGTAAAAAAAATGATTTTTATCAAGACTTTTTTGAGGATATATCAGAAAAAAATCATATTAGTGTTTTCTCACTTTATACTAGATTAAAAATAATAAATAAGATATCTAATCAAGATTATAATAAAATTAAAAACAAAATTTACGAGGAAATTAAAAAATCTGCAGAAAAACAAATGAGAAAAATTGAAGAAACTGCAAAATTAAAAGGCAAAACTCCTTATTTTTCTCAACCAGTGCCAATAAAACCAAAATTATATTATGATTTAATCAAAATGAGTTACTTTAACGGAAATATATCTGAAAAATTAGCATTAGAAAATTTAAATGCAAAAAATAAACGAATTGAAGAAGTGATTTTTAGGTGACAAACAAAAAATTAATTATTGATACTTGCAGTATAAGAGATTTTTTTAAATTTTATTTATTTAAATCAGATAATCAAGAAATATTTCAAGGATTATTAAATTTTTTTGTAAAAAAAGTTGAATCTGGCGAGATAATTATAATTGATAAAGTTTGGGAAGAACTTCCAAATTGGACTCGCTATAAATTAAGTATAAAAATTAGTAAATATATAATAGATACTAAAAATCTCTTTAATAATGTAGAACAAATAATTGATGATAATAAAAGAAATGATATATTAAATAAAATGGATTCAAATAAACAAACTATAGAACTTGACAAATATGCCTTTGGGCCAATAGCCGATATTTATTTACTTGCATATTCAGCAAATTTGAAAAATCAAAACGTGGATAATATACTTGTTACTGAAGAAAGCAAAAGAGATGATGGAAAAATTCTTCCAAAATTGCCAGAGTTGTGTGAAAAAGAAAATATTGAATATCAAAATATCCCAAAAATATTATTTAATTTTTACAAAGATGAATTAAATTTTTCACTAAATATAGCCTAATTTGACAGCGAATTTATTTTAATTAATCTTCTGATTTTTTAATTTTGCCAGTTCAATTTTTAATTCTTCAATTTCTTTAAACAATATTTCAAAATTTTTATTCAATTGTTCTAATGACAAAACTTTTCCATTCTCAAAAACAAAAAGTTCATTATTATTCATTAACACACCCCCTAAAAATAATGGTTTTATTTCTTCTTTAAAAATTTCATATTTAATAATTTCTATAGAATATAATATTAACTTTTCAGTAAGCATAATTATTTTTTTTGAGAATTCAACTACATCATTAGTTTTTGAGTTAGGAAATTTTTCATAAAGCCCGCAAGGGATATCAAAACATTTTCCACTAATATTACCTAATGAATCAATAGTTATCTCATATTTGTCACCTAATTTTATTAATCTTTTATGATAAATTGTAGCTCTATAATCATATATTATTTCTACCCAATCACTCCAACAGATGTTAAACAATTTTGTTATTAGTGATTCTTCATAATTATCATTTAAACTACTTACTAATTTGTTAATTGTTTTTGAACTACATTTATAATAAAAATAATTTATTAATTTGGCATAAACATCAAATAAACTTGCCAAATGAAATATTAATGAATCAAAATGAATATTTAAATATGTTGAATTAACTTGCGCAGTGATAACTAATTCGGTTGATTTACCTTTTGAATAAGAACCAGATACCTTTTTAGTTAAAATTTCTTTTATTTGATTACTTGACGATATTATTTGAGTATTAAAATAATACACACAATTGAATTTGTATATTATACTTTCAATAATATCAACTCTATCAAAAAATTCAGTTTCAATTTTCTTTGATAATTTATAATCTCCAGAAATTATATTATTATCCACATATTCCAAAAAACTAATTAATTCTTTAGAAATATTTATGTCCCCCATAAAAATAAAATGTAAATAATACATTTAAACTATTTTTGTTTTAATATCTAAACCATTTTATTCAAACTATTAATTAATTTTGTCCCCATACTAGTTAATTTATAAAATTTAAAACTCCTATCTTTTTGATTTATACAAGTTATTAGCTTTCTTTCTAAAAGTTCTTTTAATGTTCTACTAACATGAGACTTATACATACCAGTTTCTTTTTCTATTTGTTTTGATATTAGTTTTTTTTCATTTAGTGCTTTTAATACCTTTATCCTATTTTTTCCTCTTAATACATATGCTAAGTCTTCCGTTTCTTTCATTAGATTATTGTTTATTACCAAATATAACTCAATGTATTACCATTTGAGTTACCAATATTTAAAAGGATTTTGCAAACAAATTTTAATATAAAAGGTGATTAAATAGATACAAAAATAACCGGTTGGAAAATTGGTGGATACTTTGTTGGAATATTACTATTTATCGTTACAATAAGTTCTTTTTTTAGTGGAAAATATTTAACTTCTTTATTTTACTTAATGGCAGCAATACTAATAACTCCAATTGTATTTAACACACTAACAAAAAATAACCCAACCCCACTAACAAGAGGAGCAAGAATTGCAGTTGCAATAATATTCATCGCAATAGCAGGAATCTTTTACTGGTAAAAAAGTTAATTTTTAGGAGATGATTTAAAATGAATAAAATAATTTTAATAACAATAATATTGTTAAGTGGATTATTATTATTTGGATGTACAAGTTCAGAAAATACAACAAATAATCCTAATACACAAACACAACAAGCACAAGAATATGCAATTGGAGAATCTTTCACAGCAGATAACTTAGAATTCAAAGTAATATCTTTTGATGAAATATATGCACTTGGAAGCGAATACTTATACAAAGAAGCTTCAGAAGGAGCAATGTTTTACCTAATAGAATTAAACATAAAAAATAATTCAAACTCAGAAAAAACAGTAACAATATCAAACGACATACAAATAATAGATTCTAAAGGAAGAACATACAAGCCAGATTCAACAGCAAGCATGTACGCAAAGCAATCAGGTTTTGAAACATTCTCAATAATAGAAACAATACAAGCAGGATTATCAAAAACTGGAATGATAGTTTTTGAAATGCCAGAAGAAACAACTGGAAAACTAAAAATAAAACCAAATATGTTCTCACAAGAAGTAACAGTAAATTTAAATTGAGTGAATTATTCACTCAATTATAATTTTTTATAACCATCTAATAGAAAAGTTTTTAATTTAAAATAATAGATATTAATTAATAAATGGACATAAAACTAACTCATACTAATGCAGTAATTTTTATTTTTCAATTAATTATTGTATTATTAGGAATAATATTTGTTGAATTGATTAAAAATTCAAAAATAACAGACGTAAACACAATCATAATTCTCTATTTTTCTTGGACACTCCTCATTTCACTAATAATCGGATTCGATGCAATAAGAAATAATAGAAAAAATAAAATGAATAAAGAAAAGATAACTAATTTAGGCACAATATTATTTTTTATAAGCGCGGCTTTTTTAACTCTTGGAAGTTCTTTTTTTCAATATGACCCTTTATTTGCAAAACTTATTTTAATAATGAGTTTGTTTTCTTTTTTAGGCGCAACTACTACAATTAACTTGAAACAAAAACTATTTTCTGAGAAAAACGAGCTTCTTTATTCAGCATGCGTATCAATTTTATTAATTTGTTTAATATTCTTTTTTTATTTATTATTATATTTCATTTTTCTATTTTAATCTTTATAATTAAGTTTTTTTATTTATTATATTTTTATAATTTTATTTAGTATAGAAACATTTAAATAATGTTATATCACCAACATATATGGTGTTATATGGTTAAGATTCAAATTGACTTGTCAGAAGAAGAAGATAGAATAGTAGAAATATACAAACTAACTAACAAAATGAAAACTAAACAAGAAGCCATTAAACAAATGGTTACTTATTTTGAAGCAAAAATAACGCCAAGTAAAATAAAGGAGAAAGATTATTTCAAATTATAAGGGGGCAATTTGAATGGAACTAGATTTAGGTTTAATAATCCCAATAATTGTGGGAATAATAGCATTAGTAATAATATATGTTTTAGCAAAAAATTGGGTAAAAATATATAACAAATTCCAGTACTGGATTAATAGAGCAGAAAGAAAATTTGCTGATTTAGACATATTAATGCAAGAAAGACTTGATAGATTACAAGCACTAGCAGATATTGTAAAAAAATATGATATTCACGAATACAAAACACTAAAAGATGTTATTGAAGCAAGAACAGGTTGGACAAAAGACACTTCATTAAACGAAAAAGTAAAACAAGCTAACAAAATAGAAAATGCTTTCATAAAAATACAAGCAGTATTTGAAAAATATCCTAACCTAAAAGCAGACAAACTACACAAAAGACTAATGAAAAACGATGAAAGAGTAGAACGAAGATTAAGAGAAGCAAGACTAGGATACAATAGAGTAGCACAACAATACAATGAAAGAGTAGTAAGATTTCCAAGATTAATTGTAGCCAAATTTCATGGATTCAAAAAAATGGATTATTTAAAATTAAGTAATTCAATAAACCAAGAATCTCACGAACAATTTGACCCAAAAAAATTATTTGAAAACTAAGGACAATAGTATGTTCCTAAAAAAAGAGCATGCATAAAAAGCAAAAAAGAAATTAATGAATACTTTGAAAAAATGTTAAAAATAAAATAAATAATCAAATGGTGAACAAATGGGTATTGACGAAGAAATGATGGACACGTTTGGTGGAGGGCAAGTTACTTGGCATAAAGTTCATAAAAAAAGACAAATGCGTTATCATTCGCCAAAAATTTATGAAAAATCTTTATTAGTATTATTGGTACTTATTTTTCTTTCATTGTTACCTTTATTTTATACAACAACAGGAGAATTAATAACAAACATTAATCTGATTGAATCCCAAAATAAAATTATGATTTTTGTATATATTTTAGCTTGCTTTTTAATTTTATTAAGTGGAATAAATTCATATAAAAAAGGCTTACGTTACGGAGCATATATTTTGGGAATCTTCACCGCGCTTATGTTATTAGAATTATACAATCCTAATTATCACCCAAGCATAGCCTTTTTTGGAATAATTATTGTATTAATATTTTCATTAGTAACAAAAAAGAAGTGATTTATATGTGGAAAAGAAAAAGAGGAACAGCAATAATTGAAACAGAAAAAGGAATACTATTAACAGCAATAAAAAAACAATACCTTTTACCAGGTGGTGGGCCAAAAAAAGGAGAATCAAGATTTCAAGCAGCAATAAGAGAAACAAAAGAAGAGACAGGACTAGAACCTTATTATGCAAAAATACTTTTTCAATATGAATCAAAATCAAACTTACACACTGTAGTTTTAATTAAGGCAAAAGGAAAAGCAAGACCAAAAAGCGAAGTCAGTAAAATTAAGTATTATTTGCCTGGAAAAGAAATTAAAATGTCCTCAGCAACTAAAAAAATAATTAAAAAATATTATAAAATG
>JAQVAR010000034.1 GCA_028690725.1 Candidatus Iainarchaeum sp. | reverse complement strand
AAACCATTAATTCCAGTGTGAACTCTTTTACTAGGATCAATTGAAGAACTAGACCCCTTAGAATCATTAGAAGAACTAAACTCAATATTTTTATCAATTTCATTAGAAGATTCTCTCTCAGGAGGAACAACATATTCTTTATTAGAATTTTTGTTTACTATTTGAATTTCATCATCATTATTTGTAACTACTTCCTCTGGCATACAATTCACTAAAAATTTATAAGAATTAGAATTTATAAGTATTTAAATGCTACTAATTAATAAGAAAAACTAGTGAAAATAATAAAAGTTACTTTTAAAAACAAATACGAAAAGTTATTAATTGGTAACAAATATTGTTTTTTTACAAAAAAAACTTTGTTTTTTTGGGGCTATGGTCTAGTGGTATGATCGGTGCTTTGGGAGCATCAGACGGGTGTTCGATCCACCCTAGCCCCATTAAAAAAACAAAAAAAGGATTATTTGATGAATATTATATTAAATTTATTTAACTATCTAAATTTTGATTATTTTCAAAATTATGATTTATTTTCTGAAGGTTTATTTATAACAGGATACTTTTTTATTTTATTTTTTTTATTCACATACAGCATATTTAGAGGATACAAAAAAAATGCTTTTGAATTATCAACAAATATTTTTGTACTCCCTTTTTTGATAACTTTTTTAATGGTATTAACAAATTTCCCCTCAAGAATAACAGGACTAGTTTTTGTAATATCATACTTTATTAGTTTGAAATATTTTACAAAATTTAAATATAAAAAAGTTATTATTATTGCTATTGAAATAATTATGATACTAACAATAGTTAGTTCTGTTGGACAATTTATAGGAAATATATTATTTTATGGACTAATAACATATAATTTTATAAAAGGAGAAATAGATATTAGAAAAAATAATAAAAAAACAAAAAACTAGTTAATCAAATTTTATTGACCACATTTCTATTATAGAATTATCAATCTCTTTTTCATAAAATCTTTCAAAACAAAAACCACTTTTTGAATACAATTTTTTTGCAACAAAATTATTCTCTTTTACCAATAAAAAAAAAATATTATAATGTCTTTTTTTAACTTCATTAATACAATTTTGCAATAATTTTGTTGCAATACCTTTTTTTCTAAAAGATTCAGAAACAAAAACAGCATTTAATCTAGATTCTTTTTTTTCTGGAAAAAATTCAATCTCAGCAAAACCAACAAAAAAGTTTTTTTGAACAAATTTTATTAAAAAAAAATTTTTATCAACTATTTTTTTTAAAATTGTTTTATCATTAAAATAAGTATAAGGAAAGATATTATCAATTATTTTAAGGATTTCAGGAATATCTTCTTTAACAACTTTTTTTATATTAAACAAATCAAAATTCATAAAACTATATTTTTTGTAAGTATTCTATTATCTCTTTTTCAGAAACAGCACAACCAGCAAACTTTGTTGAATAAAGAGCTGCTTCTAATTCTAATTTTCCATTATCTAATTCATTATCAAATAATTTTTGTTCATAAGCAAGAGCAATAATATCAACACTCCTAAAAATTTTTAAATCAGAAAACATTTTTCTAAACTCATTAATATTTTTTTTATTCGGAACAACATTTTGTCTTTGCCTTTTTTCCAAAATTTGTTTTAACCGAGCAGGATTTTCAATTAATGAACGAGTAGTTCTTTCATCAATAAACAATGCATTAGCATTATACACTTTTGATAATGCAAGTGCTTCAGCTTCACCCCTTTGAAGAAGAGTTATTGGACCAATATCTCCTGTAAAAGAATTATTGGCTAGTTCAAGGATTTTAGATTCCAACGTTTTGACCTCGCTTGTTAAATTAACAACATTAACCAATTTTTGATTAAAAAGATGTTTTATCCGAGCAGCATTCAAAGCAAACCTCTTATTAGAAATTGGTTTCCAAACACTTTCATCAGAAACAGTATTTGAAACAATTAAATAAATTTTATTATATTCAATAAAACGCTTAAAAACATTCATTAAACAAGTAGAAGAAAAAGTAATCATTGTCCCAGAATCAATAACAGCATTAACCAAATTATTATTTTGAATATTATTAGAATAATTTATTTTTGTTTTTATTTCAACTCTTGTTTTTCTTGACATAATTATCTCCTAACAAATTCTTTTAACTCACTTACTCTTTTAATCAAAGATTTTACTTCTTTTTCTTCATCATGCATAGTAGTAAAACCAATATAACTTTGTAATTCTTTTTTGTCAGCACCAGTTAGTTCGGCTGATTGAGAAATACTCAAACCATAAGAATATGCTAATGATGCTTGTTTGACTTTTGCTTTTTCATAAATGCTTTGAGCAAAATTCCCTAAATTAGAATCAATATTTTCAATTATTTTAATAACTTTTTTTAATTTCAAAACAAATTGCTTTTCACCACCTTGTTGAAATGCATTAGAAGATTCTTCTAAAGAAAAAATAATTGCTTTTTTTAAATCTGGCCACTTAAGATTATTAATAAAGTGATTCTTTGATTCCATTTTATGCAAAGAATAAGCTATTACACCCAATTCTGCTTTAGAAAAACTATTTTCAATCGTAGATTCTCTAATTAACCTATTACTCAAACCCCTTAATTCTAAACTACGTTCTTGCTTGAAAAGCTTCATTACTTCTTTAATATCATACAAAAGTGGTTTGAACATAATAAAGAAGAGGAATAACTGGTATTTAAAGTTTTATAATTATTAAGAAAAGACTTTAAATAACTAACAATAATATAATTACTGATAATAAATGCATGTTTTAGCACCATTGTTAAACGGAAAAGAAAATTCTGAAGAATATATTAATGCAATATCAAAAGGAGCTGACAAAATAATATTATTACAAATAATTGACAGAGATTTTATGAATAAAACAAGTACTGCAATGGGAGAAGTAATGCAATTTAGTACGATAATGTCAGAAATGATAAAAAAAATTGGTTTGAAAAGAAAAAAATGCGAAGAAATAACTGAGTGGGGTTCAACAAACAAAAAAATTATTTCAATAGCAATAATACAACAGGCAGACAAAGTTGTTTTAATAGAACAAAAAAATAAGTTTTTTGAAGACCTAATAAATGATTTGAAAAAAAATAAGATAAAATATGAAACAATAAAAATAAAAGAAAAATGAGTTGGTGAAAAAATGGATAACAAATGCTATTTAATAGAAGATAAAGTAATAATAGAAGATTCAACATTAAAAGGAACGCTAGTAGAAAAAGGATTTGGAGAAAACAAGGGAAGAAATCTCGTACTAGATTTGTATGAAGCATTATTTTTAATAGCAAAAGAAAAAATAATAATTTATGAAGGAAAGAAAAAAGTTAGTTTAAAAAAAATTTTGGAATTAGGATTAAAAAAAGACAAAAAGTTTTATTCAAAATCAATTGTTTTTTCAGAACTAAGAGAAAAATACCAATTAAAAACAGGATTAAAATTTGGATTTGATTTTAGGGTGTACCCAAAAGGAAAAAAAATGGGAGAAGCACACTCACAATACGGAATAAGTGTTCACTCAGAAAGTGAAAAAATTAGTATGACACAAATAAGCAGAATGACAAGACTAGCAGGGAACATTCACATAAAATTAATAATCGCAGTTATAGACAGAGAAAATTCAATAAACTATTATCAAATGGAAAGAAAACTATTTTAGTGAGAAATTTGAAAAAACCAAAATATATTTCTGATTTCGTAATAATTTTTATAATCTTTTTAATAATTTCAATAACTATTTATTTTGCTCTAAACATAATAAATAATCCTGTTTTTCCAAAACAAGGTTTAATTGCAATCATAACCTTTGATGTTTTTCTTATTGTTGTATTAGCATCAATAATCAGCATGAAAAAACAAAAAAAATATTTTTATGAAAGATTTAATATTCTTAATACTAGTTTTTTACTAACTACCACAATACTAACAATTATTGCAATTTTATTCACGAATTTTTCAAATAATATTTCTAATTATTTTATTGGTTTAACAAATTATATACTTTCTGGGGAAAGTGGATCTAATTTTTTAGTTGTAATAATATTATTATCAATTTTCATAATAGCAATAATTTATTCAAAAATAGTAAAACAAAATAACCAAAAAGCATTAATAAAAAGTATTTTTTCTTTAATTGGAATATATTTATTTGGAATAATAATTTTTTTATTTGGAATTGAAATTAGTAAAGAATTTATTTTAACAAACAATATATTTCTTTTAATAACATTTGCATTTGCATTATTCCAATTTTTTACCTTATTCGCAACAATTTTGTCAACTTACTTTGGAGAAGTATTCAAAGATAATATTAAAACAAAATTTTTTTTCGCACAAATAATAATTGGAATAATAATACTAACAACATTAACAATAATAGGAAATAATGGTTTAATTAGTTTAATTAATGCAATTACATATTCAGGATTTGTTAACTTACTTAGAAAAAAAATTTAAATAATTATTAAACTCAAATACTATTAAAAAAAAGTTTTTTGGAGAGATTAAACCCTCCAAAAAAATTATTATAAACAATTTAGAAGTCTACGCCTCTAACTGTTTTTCTTCCATTTGCTTTTGCTCTTTCAGCAGCATCCTTAACCATTTGATTAACTTTTGCACTCAATGCTTCAACTGCATCACTAGCAGTATTACAACCTTGTGCTTTTACTGCTTCCTTTACTTTAGAAGTAACAACTAAAACTTCAGCCATAATAAATTCCCCCTTTGCCAACGGCTTTTTATAAAGTTAAATCATTAAAGTATTTAAATCAAGTGGTTTAGACTAAATTAAGCATTTTACGCTAATTTAACAAAAAAATGTCCTAAAAATTGTGTGTTTTATTTTTTTCTTATTTTAAATATTTTTTAATGTATTGTTCCAAATATTATTTGCCAGTGATGAAAAAAGTTAGTCTGAAACACTTTTAAGTTTTGATGACTGATGGGCAGACTGAGGCGAAGTTAAAGCTAGGTTCACGCGCTGTACACCGCGCTTCGCTTGGTAGCACTTTTTAAACAAAAAAACAATACTAAAATACTTATGCTACCTAATTTTAATGATAAAAATGTTATTTATAACAATTGCAGAATATTTTGATAAAATAGAAAATGTCTCTTCTAGATTAGAAATGACTGATTATTTGGCAGAATTATTTGAAAAAACAAATAAAGAAGAAATAAAAAAAATAATTTACTTGTTACAAGGGCAAGTAGCACCAACATTTGAGGGAAAAGAAATTGGTTTTGGAGAAAAATTAATTGCAGAAGGAATATCAAAAGCAACTGGTTTCACAAGAAAAGAAATTGAGGAATCTTTTTCAAAAAAAGGAGATTTGGGAGAAGTTGTAGAAGAAATGCTCATAAAAAAAAGTCAAGGAAGCTTGTTTACAAAAGAATTAACATTAAAAAAAGTTTTTGAAAATTTTGAAAAAATGTCTTTAAGAGAAGGAATTGGTAGCCAAGAAACAAAAATAAAATTATTAGCAGAATTATTTAATTCTTCAACACAAAAAGAAGCAAAATACATTGCAAGAATACCCTTAGGAAATATTAGATTAGGAGTAGGAGACCCAACAATAATGGATTCAATCGCAATAATGATTGCAAAACAAGAAAAAAATTGGTTAAAATTAAAAGAAGAAGAAAAAAGAAAAATTAAACAAAAATTAAGAGAAAAAATAGAAAAAGCTTACAATGTTTACTCAGATTTAGGAGAAATATCAGAAATAATAAAAGAAAAAGGAATAAACGGTTTAAAAAAAGTTGAAATAAAAACGGGTACTCCAATAAGACCAACTGCAGCAGAAAGACTTCCAAGTGCAAAAGAAATAATTAAAAAATTGGGAAAATGTGCAGTAGAAGCAAAATACGATGGATTCCGAATCCTCATTTCAAAAGACGACAATGAAATAAAAATTTTTTCTAGACAAAGCGAGAATATAACAAAAATGTTTCCAGAAATAATCGAAGCAGTAAAACAATTAAAATCAAAAAAACTTTTTATAGAAGGAGAAGCACTTGCTTTTAATGAAGAAACAAACGAATATTACCCATTTCAAATAACAATACAAAGAAAAAGAAAATATGATGTTGAAAAAAAAGCAAAAGAATATCCATTACAATTATTCTTGTTTGACATAGTTTATTTAGAAGGAAAAAATTTGATGGAAAAACCATTCAAAGAAAGAAGAAAAATATTAGAATCAATAATAAAAGAAAATGAAATAATAAAATTAAGCGAGATGAAAATAATAAATAGCGCAAAAGAATTAGAAAAATTTTTTGAAGAAAAAATATCACAAGGATTAGAAGGAATAATGGCAAAAGATTTGGATGCACCATATATAGCAGGAGCAAGAAAATTTTCTTGGATAAAATTAAAAAGATCCTACAAGGGAAATTTGGACGATACATTAGATTTAGTAATAATTGGTTATTATACAGGAAAAGGAAAAAGAACACAATTTGGTTTAGGTGCATTATTAGTAGCAGCGTACAACAAAGAAAAAGACTTATTTGAAAGTATTGCAAAAATAGGAACAGGAATGACTGAAGAAATACTAAAAGAATTAGAAGAAAGATTATCAAAAATAAAAACTATTAAAAATGTTAGAATAATATCAGAATTAAAACCAGATTATTGGGTAGAACCAAAAATAGTAATAGAAGTAAGAGCAGATGAAATAACAAAAAGCCCTCTTCATTCATGTGCAAAAGAAGAAACTGGTTTAGCTTTAAGATTTCCAAGAATGATAAAATTTAGAAATGATAAAAAACCAGAACAAGCAACAACAACAAACGAAGTAAAACAAATGTATTCAAAACAAAAAAAAGTTTCTGTTGAACTATTTGGACAAAAAGAATAATAGAAAACAATAAATAATACAAAAAACTTATTCTAATAATGAACACTAGTAGATGGATATTAATTAGCATAACATTTGCAATTGTAGCAGTATTAACATTTCAATTCTATATATGGTCAGAAGAATTCAAACACCAATTCATGTACAATAATGATTTGATAAGTTATGCAATGGTATTCTTATTTGTAATAGCATTAACTGGAATATTCAAATGGCTTTTGAAAGAAGAGATTATATTAACTAAACCAAGAAGAAGGCAAAAAAAATGAAAATATTTGATTTAATTATTTGGGCAGTAATATCAATAGCATTATTATTTATTGCAACAACCCTTTTTAATCAATTGATGTTAGAAACTGATTTAAAAATTGAGATAGACGAAGGATTAAAAATTGCAGAAACAAATGAAATGCTAGGAAAACTAATAATGATTCCCTTGAAAAAAGTAGAACCAGGTTATATTCTAACAAAAACAAGTTTTGATACAATAAAACGTTCAATAGCAATAGAATGCACTAATCCAAATATTTGTTGTTTAATGGGTGAAGAATGTGAATTAATAGAATGGAATTATACAACTGTAAAATTCAAAAACGAAAAAAGATATGATTTTTTTGTAAGATGCGAATATGAAAAAATATCCATATGTAGGATTTATTTTGGAGACAAACCAGCTCAAGCCCAAATTGAAGAAATAGAAAAAATAAAACAAGAAGGAAATAATTTAGATATACAAATAAATGTTAAAAATTCAGGAAAAATTAGTTTGGTAAGAGGAAGCAATACTCTCGAGTTGTACAAAAAAGTTGATGAAACATGGGAGAAAACTGATAAAAATTTCCCATATCAAAATATAGATTTATTATTACAAGACCAAAAACACTCTTTTGTCTGGAATATTGAAATAAAAAATTTAGGAGAATACAGAATTAAAACAATTTTTGAAGGAGAAAATGCTGGGTTTGATACAAAAACATTTGATTTTAACATAATTAAAAATATTGCTTGTGAAGTAGACGAAACTAGAAAAAATACAATATATGATAATCAAACACAAAAATTTATGCAAATCCATTACTGTAAAAATTGTAATTATTCACATGAATGTGTAACAGCATGGATCGAAAAAAAACCAGATAT
>JAQVAR010000033.1 GCA_028690725.1 Candidatus Iainarchaeum sp. | reverse complement strand
AAATTATTTTCATTATTTATTGTTTGTGAAAAATCATTAAAATAAAAAGCATTTATCCTGTTACATTGTGAACTTGTAATAACAATATTTGTATTATAATTATCTAAAAAATAAGTGCTTGTTATTGCTAGCGCCCCAATCAAAATTATTATTGTAATAATTGCTTCTATTGAAAATAAGAATCCTTTCATTCACTCACCTTTAATACAATCTTTTTCTTTTCAAATTCACAAGGATTTCCATTTAAACATTTTTCAAATTCAACAAAATCAATTTCATTATCACAAATTACAATATCTTTTTCAATTACAATAATTTTTTCATTTTTTTCTAGTAGCTTGTCTTCAAACAGTATTTCTTCATCTAATATTAATAAAATATTTTTATCTTGTAATCCAAGATATTCTTTTAACTCAAATATTTGTTCAGGTAACAAATTTTTATTTATTGTAAATGGTAAATTGTTATTAACATTCGTTTTACAAACATATTTTCCATTTGTTAATGCAATAAAAGCTGAATTACTTTTTTGTATTAAACTATCATAATTAATATTTTCTTTTAATAAATATGTTTTTGTTTCAAAAGAATTTATTATTGTTCCAAAAAATATTATTACTATTATCATTGCTAATAAGAAATCTAATGAAAAAATTTGTCCTTTATTCATTTTTTATCACCAAAAAACCTTCTTCTTGTTTTAAATTATTTTTGTTTGTTGGGATTTTTGTTTCAATTTTATTATTAATTTCTGATATTTTAATAAATAATTTTCCAGTTTCAAAAGTTATTTCTGGAAGCACTTTATCATTTTTAAAATCAATTTTATTTATTTTCAATTTTATTGTGTAACTAAATTCTTCTAATGCTTGTGTGGTAGTTATTATTGAGGCATAATCGTTTGATTGAATTTTTAATTGATTATTTAATGTTATTATTTCGTTATTTTGTTTAATTTCATTTATTATTATTGTTGTTGTACTAACAAATATTATTAATATTATTATTGTTAATAATAAATCAAGACTTATTTGTCCTTTCATATATTTATTCAACTCTTTTTCTTTTTAATTCTGTCTAATCGACAATTTTTATGTTTATTTTATTTGATTTGTTATCATATGCATTAATTTTTGTTTCAACTTGTGTAATTCCTATTATAATATTAATTTTAAATCGTTCAAAAAATTTTTTGTCAGCTTTGCTTGCTATTGGTAATCCGTTTGGATGTGAGTGCAAGCTACCAATTATTGTTTTGTCTATTGGCATGTTATAAATATTTATGCTAGAATAATCATTACCATTTTGTGTGGGTATTAATACTATTTCATTTATTTCTTTTTTTTCTTCATTTCCACTTAGAAAACATAAAAATTCTTCTGGTAAATAATTTTTTGATGATTGAATTATATCATTTATTAAGTTTTTTTTTATTTTCCACATATATTTATATTAATTGGAAAAGGTAGAAAAATAGCACTGGTATTATTAAAAATGCCAAACAATTGCTTCTTTTTGTTTTTGTATTGATTGTTATTATGCCTAGAGCTGTTGCAAATATTAATGCAATTATTCCAAAAACACCATTAAACATAAAAACTAAAATTATTACAAAAATAATTGCGATTTTTTCTAGCAAATTATTTTTTTGAATTTTTAAAAAATAATTTTTATCAATGTTTTTTGATATTTTTTTTGAAATAATTATTGTTATTATCCCTGCAATTCCTGATGTGATTAATATTGTTGTACAACCTAACCAAATTGTTTGTTCTGTAAAAAATATTCTTTCTTTTAAAAATATCATTGCTCCATTTCTAGTTTTTGATAAAAATGTTAATATTGGAAAAGAAAAAATAAAATTGCTTGTATTTATACTTCCTAATAAAGTTAAATAATTTTTTGTTTCTATTTTTTGTCTAAATAATTTAATTATTGCTGCTGCTAAATTATTTCCTATTCCTGGAACAAAGGCAACTATTGCTCCCCCTATAACTCCTGTTATAGAATCTATTATTTTATTGTTTTTTATTTCAAATTCAATTTTTTGCTTTTTTATTTTCTGGTTTTTCATTGTAGCATTTATTAATGTTGAAATTCCAAAATAACCACTTATTAAGGGGAATATTTGTTCTTTAAAAATAATTCCTTGTGTTGCAGCAATAATTATAACAAATAATGCTATTGCTTTTTTATTTTTTGTTTTTTCAGTCATTATTAAAGTTATAATTGAAAAAATTAATATTATTGGAATTATTATTTCAAAATGTGTTGGAAAAAAATCTATAAATTTTACAAAGAATGGAAAACTTATTATTGAAATTATTGTTGCGATTATTCCTCCAAAAACTGTTAATGCTATTGCTTCATGTGCTTTTCCATTTAGAAACATTTTGTGGCCTGGTAATATTCCTTCAAATGAACCTTCATTTGCAACACCAATAAAAATTGTTGGAATAAAATCAACAAAACTTTGTGTAGTTACCATGCTTAATACAAAAATAATTGCTTCATTTCCGAATAATGGTGTTAGAAAAGCAATTCTTGTAATATTGTTTGTGTGTATTCCTGGTATTAACCCTGTTATTGTTCCTAATATAATTCCTATTATTAAATAAAGAATCATTTTATTATCACTTTTTGTGCAAAAAGTTCAATTTCTTTATTATATTCTGTTGTTTCTGCAAAAATTTCTACTATGTCGTCTTTTTTTATTTCAATTTTTTTTGGATAAAAAACTTTTATTTTTTCTTCGTTTTGTAGAATAAAAATTAGTGGTTCTTCTTTTATTACATAATCAACTTTTCCAATAATAATTCCTTTAGAACCTATTTTTTCTGTCATTTCGCTTATTGTTTTTTCAGTGTATTCTTCTTCATAATTCAAAATAAAAAAAATTATACCAATTAAAGTTATTATTAAGCAGATTTGTGTTATGTTTCTTTCGTTCATTATTATTTTTTTTTATTATTTATTAAAAGCAATACTCTTTTTTCGTTAATTGTCGTTTATTGTTGATTAATTATTATTTGTATATTTTTAAAATTTGTTAATTCAATGACCTTGTTTTTTATAATATCTATATTTATGTCTGCTTCTGTTATTGTGTTTGGTATTGTTTTTATATGAAATGTTGGATTTTCATTTTGAATTAAATATACTCTTTCTAAAATAATTTCTTTTTCATTTAAATTAGTTTGTACTAACATTTCACTCCTTATTATTGAATATGCGTTTGTAGTTTCATTTGTCTGTAAAAAAAGGGTTGTTATAAATATTGTAGTAGTGATTATCACTAATAATAACAATAAACTTTCAAAAGAAATTTGTCCTCTCAAATTATCATCTTCCTTCAAAAATACTTATTGTATCATCTTGTTTTGTAATTACAATTTTTACTATTCCGTATAAAAAATTTTGGTCCATACAATCTAATTCAATTCCTTCTCTTATTTTGAATTCTTTTTTACAAATGTTTTCTTCACAAATACTAACTGTTGTATTATTTCCTGTTTTATTAATTTCAACTTCAAAACCAAAGTTGAAATCATTACATAATATTTTTGCATTTTTTGGTATAAATAAGGTAATTGTTTCTTTTGATCCAACTCCAAGTAAAGATATTTTGTTTGTTGTGTCTGCTAATTGTTGTGTTGCGTAGTTTGCCTTTGAAATATTTTCAATATCTTCTATTACTCCTTGGGCGTTTTCTAATATTGGTTTTGTTACTCCAAAAAGATATATTACAATTATTAGTATTATAAAAATAAATTCTATTGCTACTTGTCCTTTTTGCATTATTACACCTATAAGAATAAAACAAGGTAGATTATAAAATCTCCTAAAATTAAACTTAATATATATCCTAACAATATTGTTGGTACAAAAGGTATTGAATCTTTTATATAAATTGTTTTTGGTATTAATCTTTTTTTAGCTAGTTTTTTTACTATTAATATTTCTTTGTTTGTTAATCCTCTTGCTTTTATTGAGGATATTATTTCTTTTTCTTGCGCTATTTTTTCACCATTTAACATTTTTTTAATAATTTCTTTTAAAGATATTTTTTCTTTTTCAACAACTTTTTTTCCTTTCCAAATTAATGTTTTATTTGGTATCATTCCCTCTTCTAATTTTTCAACAAGTATTTTTTTTGATAATAATGGTTTCATTGAAAACATTATTCTTATTAGTCCGTAGAAAAAAACAAGAATGATTATTAATATTATTAAGTATTCTATGAAAAGTAAATAATTTATTAATAATCCAATAAATATTACTATGTATGTTAAATATTTTTTCTTGTTTTTCAAAAAACCCCAGATTATGATTGATAAAAAAATTATTATTGTACTCAAAAAGTAATTTTTTGTGATTATTGTTGTTATTAAATAAATTCCTGCAACAAAAAATGAGGTGTGTGTTGCAATAATACTTTTTTCTTTTATTTCTTTAAATATTTTTTTTCTTATTTTATTATTTTTTATTAATTTTCCAATTATTATAATTATTCCATATGGTAAAAAAGCAATTAATGAATATACAAATAAACTAATTGGGAATATTGGTAAATTGTGGTTTGTTAACAATCCAATTTTTATTATTGCGGGGGTGAAAGGATTTAACGCACCTAATGCCATAAATAATTTAACATCGCCTCCTGCAAAAACACCTAATTTCCATAATATCCATCCAAAAAAAAATCCAAAACAAAGTCCAAAAATTGAATAAAATATTGGTAAAAAACTTATTTCAATTATTGATTGTGTTGTATAAATTATTATTCCTATTATTGCTAACCCAAAGTTTAATTTGTTTGGAACAATTCTTTCTTTTAGATCAGTATGTGTTGCTATTACCAAACCAATTATTGAAGTTATTATTGTTATTATAAAAATCATTTTTTATCATTTAATTAGTGTTTTTTCAATTTAAAAAAATATGTTATTTTCTTGAGTAATAGTTATAATTTAATAAATGTTTTTTTGACTTTAATTAACTATTTTTTTATTGTAATATATTTTCTATTATTCTTGCTCTTTCTGTTAATAAATCCGCTTGTGCTTTTAATGCCATTTGTCTTAATGTTTCAATTACTATTGCCGTACTTATTGCTAACATAATTCCAAACACTGCAGTTAATAAGTATTCAAAAGAAACTTGTGCTCTTTCTTCTTTTAACATTCTTAATCACTTTTAAGAACAATCCCATCTAGCTTTTAATATTTCTTGGTTTTTTGCACAACAAAGTTCTTGATTTGCCCCGCCTCTTGTTATATCGCCTAGATAACATCCACAATCTAAGGTATTTGAATCTAATGTTATGCACAAATATTGGTATGTGCTTTCATTTCCAGTTTCTGTTCCTGTTCCGATTGCTTGTGAAATAAAAATTATTACTATTGATACTACTAGTATTGACGCCCCTATTATTAGCAAGTATTCTATTGCGGTCTGACCTCTATTTTTTTCTAAAAAATTATTTTTCATGTTATTATTAGATTGAAAGAAGTATTTAATAATTACTAACAAAATTTGTTTTATATTTTGACTTTATTCTTCAAATGTTTCACATTCATTTAATAATTCAATGCCAATTGGTAAATCAATACATTTATTATTTTTCCAATTTCCATTTTTGATCAAACAATCATTTTGGCATTTTAGTATTAGTGTAGCGCTTGTAACTGCTTCTTCATCCGCACCTTCTGTCCCAGTTGATGTTACTCCTACAATTGCGATTACTACTATTGAAACAACTAGTATTGCTGCTCCTATTATTAGTAAGTATTCTATTGCTCCTTGTCCAAAATTGTCTTTTTTAAGTTTGTTTTTTGTTTTCATCTTGTATTATATATTATTCTTTTATTTAAATATTTTTGTATTCCTAGAAAAATAGGTTTTTGAAAAGGTTTTAACTTTTCAAAAAGAATTTTTTTTTATTTGCAACAAATTTTAATTATTCGCTTTCGAATTTTTCACATTCGTGACCTATTGCCCAATCGTATCCATCACACTTATTTGTTTCAGAATCCCAACTTCCGCCGTTTTCCAAACATTCTCTTTGGCATTTCATTATTAATGTGGGATCAGCATTTTCTGTTTCTTCTGTTGCTTCTGTTGTGATACTTACTAATGCGATTACTACTACTGCTACAACTAGTATTGCTGCTCCTATTATTAGTAAGTATTCTATTGCTCCTTGTCCTTTTTTTTCCATGGTCTTTTTCCTCCATTTAATTTTAACAAAAACTATGTTTATTTTATTAAAGTTTTACTTATTTTTAAACTTATTCTTTGAATTTTTTATTCTGTTGCTGTTTCTTGTATTGCTTGTGTTGCTGATTGTGCTGTTGATTTAATATAAACAGCAACTGTTGTTACCACCATTATTGCACCTACAACAACTAACAAATATTCTAAACTAACCTGCGCTTTTTCTTCCATCAAAATGCACCTAACAACATTAAACCTATTACGTAACTTGACGCATAATAAGTTACAAATGCTAATATTAATAGTAATGGGATATATATAATGCTTTTCCCAAACTTTCCATCTCTTATTATTGCCATCATTATTCCTGATGCGATAACCTCAATTATCAAATATGCTTGTATTAGTATTAATATAAAATTTGTAATATTATTTCCTGTAATCATTCCAATTTCGTTTAAAGTTATTCTTGAGAACAAATTCATTATTGAGGTTACTTCTCCAAATATTAATGGGGTGATAAATCCACTTGCGGCTATCATGAACATGAATTGCATTGTAGTATTTGCTTTTCTCTCTTCTTTTAATCTGTAAGCGTCTCTTACATCATCTGCAATATCTTCTAATATATTTGCCAGGCTTGCACCGGTTTTTATTGAATCTAATAATATGATTATCGTTCTTTTTACTAGTCTTGAATCAATTCTTTCTGCAAAGCCTCTTAAGGAGGTTTCAATATTTTCTCCTTCTTCTAATCTTCTTAATGCTAATTTCATTTCTTCTGATAATCTTCCATAATCAGAATTTACTACTTCTCTTAAAGCACTTTCATAAGTGTCTCCTGCTTTTAATGTGTCTGCCATTTGTTTTAATGCATCACTAAAATTGTATTCTATTGTATCTATTATTGATTCTTTTCGCATATATGGATAGCCGGCTAATAATACTAATGCTGCTATTGAAAGGGCAACCGGCATTAATGTTATTTCTTGTAATATTATAACGCTTATTATTGTTGTTACGAAAGCTATTATTGATGTTATTAGTATTGTTATTCCAATCCATACTCCTGCATTGTATGGTAAATTAGAAAATTTTACCCATTCATTATATTTCAATATTATGCTTTCTTTTTCATTCATTTTATCACATTTTTGGTTGTGCGTTATAAACCATTATTATCATTAATACAAATAATATTGGCATTCCAACAATAAATATCCAAAACATTATTTCTGGTGTTAATGGAATATTTTTAAATAAGTCTTCTCCTGTTGCGGCTAATGGAGAATTTCTTATTGATCCTAATATCATTACTGCTACTGGTAGTACTATTCCAATAAAAATAAATATTACTGAGAAAAAATTCATTTTTTGTGAGAAAATATTTATTCTATTTCTCATTTCTGTTGAAACATCTTCTGCTATATCATTCATTGTTTCTGATAAATTTCCCCCAAGTCTCATTGCTCTTAATATGTGATTTATCGTTTTTCTTAATGGTAAACTCTGTGTTCTCAATGCGGTGTGTTTTAATGCAGTTGTTGTATCTGCTCCTTCTTCTATTTCATTTATTGTTCTTGAAAATTCTTCACTCAAAACACCATAATCATTAATTGCTATTGCTTGTATTGTTTTGTACAATCCAATTCCTGCTTTTAGTTCTGTTGCCATGTGTCTTAATGCAAATGGTAATTCTAAAGAAACTTTTGCTCCTCTTGATTTAGCCATTTGTTTTGGTATTAATAATATTATTATTGTTGAAATTAACCATGCTCCAAAACCAATGCTTATTGGTACCATCATAGTAAATAATAAATCTTGTAATAACATTCCAATAAAGAAAAA
>JAQVAR010000032.1 GCA_028690725.1 Candidatus Iainarchaeum sp. | reverse complement strand
TTCATAAACAAGTGCTTCCAAAATTCTTTTACATTCAGGGCAAATAGATTTTGTTTTGTATGGTAAATTAGAACCATAAGTATTTGAAACAACACTTTTTTTTTCTTTAACAATAAAAGACAATTAATCACCAAAAAATAAATACTCAGTAATAAAATCCAATCATTAAATATTTAAAAACATAACACTTTAGTAAAATGATTAACAAAATTATTTTAAACAATTTTTTTCTGCTTGAATTATTTGTTGTTGTAATGATTTTCCATCAATATTTTTTGTTTCAAACAATTTTTTTTCTGGCCAATAAAATATTTCTTTGTTACCAAAACTAGAAATACAAATAACTTCTTTTTCAACTGCATCAAATAATCCTTTCAAACTATTAATATAATCATTTTGTGAAATATCATTGTACAACATTCCTTTTATTCCCTCTAAAGGAATTATATCATTAACATTATTATCATTTGTTGTTTGAATACTATTTTCTGGAAAAAATTCTAGAGCATAAAAATCTTCTACTGGGGCATAAATCGTTGAAGTAAAACTTGTTTCACCATCATTCTCAACATTTAGGAAACCAAAACCATATTCGTCACCAATAACAAAATCGGGTGTTTTGTTAATATAATCATACAATTTTTGTCCATAAAAATCATTACATTTTTTTAAACCAGTTAATAATAACAAATTGTTTTCTCGTACAGAAACTTTTCTCTCATTTCTATTCAAAGAATAATTAATGGCTGTATCAAAACCTTTGTATCCTTGAATTGTAAAAAGCAATGGTGTTGCAATAGTAGGAGAAAAAATTGATCTTGGTTTATCAATAAAAGAATAGTCTAATATTTTTCCTCTTTTGGAATCAAAAGAATTTAATAAGTAGAAATCATTTATTGAAACAGAATTTATTTTGACAAGCGAATCAGTTTGATCATTTTTTAATAATAATGGTTCTGCCATAGCCACTTGTAATTGTGAATTATTTGAAAGACTAGAACCATAATACCTTCTATCATTATTATTTTTTAAACCAATTTCTCCATCAAAAGGAGTATAATAAAAAGGACTATAATTAAAATCAATTGGCTCTTTCAAACGCAAATCAACTCTTATGAAAGAGTTTAATGCTCCGCCAGAAATTAATGGAATAGAACTAAAATCAATTATTGGCGTTATTTCATATAAACCAACATCTGGTAAAACAAAATCGTGTAATGGTTTAAAATCAATTGTTTCGTTAGTAAAATAAAATCTTTTAGAATTATTAAAATAACGATACATACCATTTTCATTATCCATGAACTCTGGACTTGCTTTCAAAAATGTTTTTGAATAATAACTAGTAAAATCGCTTTGGAATTCTAAACCATATCCATCTAACATTAGCGGAACATCAAATCTTATTAAATCTAGTATTCCTTCCATACTATTAATTGGTTCTCCTCCAAAAAAATTGGTTTGTTCGCCAATAAAACTATTCCAAAAATAATAATATATTGATGGTTTGTCATCATAAAATTGTGTTGTCATTGGCATAAAACAAGTTGTTGGAATTGACAAATTAAAATCACTTGGAATAATTTTTTCTAAAATATCATAAGCATAATTTGTTGGACATGTAAGAGAAACACTTTTTAAAAAATCATTTAATGTTGAAAGTTTTTTGCTTAACATTACCGAAAATTGTGCTGCGTCCAAATATTTTCCATTAGTATTCTCAAAATTAATTTTGTCCCACTCCCAATCTAAAAGTATTTTTGGCAAAGCATTATTACCAGTATTTCCTAGTAACAAATCTTTTTCACAAGAATCAGAATAAGTTGTTGTTGGTTTTCCTGTTCTTGGAGCAACATTAACTTTTATTTGAAAAGAATAAGTTTTTTCAACAGGATCACTACTTGGAATATCAAATGGACCAAAAGAAGAATCAATTTCTTCAACATCAGAATACTCATTTATTGTTACAGGAATATGAATTGTCACATAAGAATTTTTTTTCAAACCAGAATTTGCAAAAACAATACTTGTTTCTTGTTCTTCAAAAACATCAAATACTTCTAAATCTTGTTGGGACCAATAAGCAATTATTTCTGGAGAAGAAAGTGTTGGACTTTTTGATTCTAACAAATTTATTTTGTAAGCAGGAAGAACTAAATTAACTCTGTTATCACAATCCTCTTCAATATTATCTGAAAAAAATATTTTGTTAGAAAAAGATTCTTGAGAATAAGTTATTTGCCCAGAACTATTACTATTATCATTAGTATTGTAAACACCACCATCATATGCTCCGTTGACAAAAGCATTGTTTACTAGTGAACCTATTAAACCAACCAATCTTTCTTTGTTGTATTCTCCAAACTCATTATATAATGCAAAAGAATCAACATAACCAGATGCTTCACTAGAATATTGTTCTAATATTGAAAGATTTTCTGCTGCAAGAATAGCTAATTCCAAATCACTAATAGCATTAATTACAAGTAATTCAAAATCATACAAATCTTCAATCAATTCTGAAAAAAGAGATTGAGTAGTTAATAATTCACTATAATAACTTGCAGTTAATGATTCATACATTTGGTATGATTGGTAAATAAGGTTTATAGCTGAAATGGCCCTCATTAAACCAGCATAAGAAACATTAATTTCTGCTAAAACAGAATTTACTTTTCCTAAAGAAGCTGAAATTAATGGTGCTTCAACACAACATTGTGTACAACAACAAGCAGGACAAGAAACAAGACCAGAACAACAAGCAGTATAAGCAGTACAATTAGCTGTTGCTGCTGTAAAAGCAGTTGTTAGTTCTGCTTGTGCTACTGTCACTGAAGTTCTAATTAATTCTAGTTTTGCTTTTGCAATACCAGTCATTTCTATTAAATCCAATAATAATTTTGCACCCTCAATTATTAGTTGTGTTCTTTCATCAACATCCTCTCCTAGAACAGTCAAATCATCCATTGCGGATAATTGTGCTTCAATAATATCGTCTTTTAATGATTCAATATCTTTCATTTCTAATAATGCTAATTCTAAATAATCTTTTGAATTAGAATGACCTTGGGAAGCAGATTCAAGAGAATCTATTGCAGCACTTTGCAATGCTAATTCCAAATAATCCATTACATCAACCATTTTTTCTTCTATTTCTTCTAGCTTTTCATTAACTGTTTCAGAATTTTCAACAGCGCTCTCAGCATCAATTGATTCTGATTTGTTTGCAAGAGCATCAATTTGTTGGTACAAAGTATACAAGTCTTTTGCAGTATTCAATATTTGTAAAGTTTCAGAATAAAGGAGAGTAGAATTTGTTGTTGCAGTTGTCATTTTTGATTTTGCAAGCGCAACACTAGCAGCAGAAGCAGGACAAGTAGTAGGAAGACTTTGAACAGAAGTATTAGCTGTTTCAACACTTGTTTTTAAAACCAAAAAATCAGAATATAACGAATACAATGAGGTTACTAATGATGCGATTTGACTTGCTAGTTGTGCATCAGCATTTTGGTTAACACCAGATAATTCATCTTGAAGATCATTAACAGCATCTAATGCATTATTAGAAGTTGTTACTAAATCAGTTGCTGGGTCAACTAATTCTTTACCTGAAAGATAAGCTTGTTTTATTTTTGCATTTTCTTGAACAGCAGTATAATAAGCAGTTGTTCTTACTTGGGAAATAAATGGTAATGTTGTGTAAAAAGCATTTTGATAAAATCCTCTGCCAGAATATTTTTCTGAATTATATAATAAATCATTAATCCATTCTTCTGAATTAGAAAATGCACCTAATATTGGTAGTCCTTGACTAGGATCAGAACCAAAAGAATTTCTGTAAAGAGTACAAACACTAGTATCAATATTAACATCTTCTGTAAGAGAAGTATTTCTAATCCTAATAGAATCTTTTCCACCAATTAATGAGACAGAAAATTCTTTTGGAAAAACTAGTTCGTCAGTTGGTTTTACAAAAATTTCTTTTTCATCAACAAAAACTTTATTTGTTCCAGATATGGATGCGTGAACACTAACACCATACAAACCAGGAATATTATTTCTTGTAATATTTATTGTTTTTATTGGAGAATTAGGAGTTAATGAAAAAACACTATTACTAAGATTAATACTGCCTTCTGAACCATTAGAACAAGTAGAATCATCTTTACACAAAAAAATATTTATTTTTTGAGAAGAACATTTACTAGAATCAATTATTATTGTAGCATTATCATTTTCATTTTCTATTACAGAATCAACTAATTCAACATTAATGCATTGTTCTAAGTTTTCATTCGGAACAAAAAAAAGTATTTGTTCTTCAGAATCCTCAAAAGAAAGGTCTAGAGAAAATTTTGAAATTTTTCCTTTTGCACTTGAATTTGGAGTATAAAAAATTGTTGCCTCGTATTCTCCAACATTTGGTGCAGAATAAATAATTGATTTTTCAGGAGTAAGAAGAGACCCCTTGTTGTTAGAAAAAAGAATTTCAACATTACCAGTAACATCAGTTTCCCAGTTAACACTTGCCTTCAAATCTTGGTATGAATCGCAAACAATTTTCAATTTTAATGGAACTTCTAGAACACCATTTCTTAATGGATTAGAAACGCTTGTTTTATTAATTAGTAAACAATTACTACCAGAAAATTCTTGGAATATTACTTCGTAAGGAACTTCTATTACAACAACTTCAGAATCATCATCAGAAGTAAAAGTTATTTGAAAATAAAAATCATAATTTTCCCCTTCAACAAAATCATCGTCTAATATATCTTCTATTTCGGAAAAATCTATGTCAAAAGAAATTGTTCCATCAGGATTTATTATAATATATTCTGTTGGAACTTCAGCAATAATAGTACCATTATTATTTACTATTACTACTCTTGGATTATCTAATTTTAAATTACCAGAATTACTAACATCCAAAATAATTCTTTTTTTTTCACTAGGATTAACTGAATCGAGAATTACTCTACCATTAGAAGAAAAAGTTTCAACTAGTTCACCATTAACTGTTAGACTACCAGCAAAAGCAATTTCTTCATCTTCAAAAGAAATTTTTAATTTTTCATCATTTTGCACAGACAACAAAAAAAACAAAAAAATTATTATTAAAATTATTATAATCAAAGCAATTATTTTGCGGTTAGGAAAACTGTCAAAAAGACTATTATCATATTCTTTTTCTTTTGCTTTATAATAACTTTCAACATCCATAAAAATCAATATCCAAAATAACTGTTAAAAACAATAATAAATAGTTTATTGTCATTTATTATACTTACTTTAGAAGAAATATTGTTGATATAATAAGAAATTAAAAATTATTTTCTATTAATTATTTTGGTTTTGTATTTAGAATTCCTGTTTTTTAATAAAACAATTCTTGATTCTATCTTTTCATTCTCAAACTTATAAGAAGGCATTTTTTCTAACAATTTTTTAGAAAAGTTTTTTATTAAATCGTGTTCTGGCATATTTTCTTTTTTCAATCTTTCTCTTGACATACCAATCCACATATATGATTTTATTTCAACAAAATCACTTTGAACTACTTCTAATAATTCAGCAAATTTTTCTAATAATTCATCAGAATCATTAATATTTTTTATTAATGTTAATCTAATAACTGTTCTTGTTGGTAATAATTTTATTAATGCTAATGACCTCAAATAATTTTTCCAACCATTTTTTTCAACATTAAAAGTAATCTTTTTATAATTTTTTTCAACAGGAGAAACCATTGAAATATATAATTGTGTTGGCAAAGAATCTTTTTTCCACAATTCTAACAATTTTTTTGGATTTTGACCATTACTAACAAGAAAAACTGTTTCAGTTCCTTTTCTCTTTTTTAATAATGTTATTAATTCTGATAACTTT
This sequence comes from Candidatus Iainarchaeum sp., assembly GCA_028690725.1. Taxonomy (GTDB): domain Archaea; phylum Iainarchaeota; class Iainarchaeia; order Iainarchaeales; family JAAZKV01; genus JABIDZ01. Next base: position 2,413 of record JAQVAR010000032.1, on the reverse strand, counting down.
TTGTACAATGTGGGCTCTCCAGAAAGAGAAATTGCCCAATGTTTTTGTTCTAAAGCAGAATCAACAATACTTTTTTTAACAGAACCATAAAAACCGATTAACAATTTTTTTCTCTCTTCTATTAAAGCAGGAATCATTTTTTCAGGAGAAACTGTCATACTTGGCTTAGAACCCATATACTCGTTAGGACGCCAACAAAAAATACAAGAATTATTACACCAAAAAGTAACAGGAGTTATTTGGTGACAAGAAAGAGTATCAGCACCATAAAAATCTTGTTTGTAACAATTACCTTTTCCTCTTATTGCTTGTTTGTTCCACTCACAAATCTGAACAGAAGAAGATTCAAAAAAACCATACTTCTTTTTTTTAAAATCAACAATCAATTCATCCAATTTCATAAAGAAATATTATGACAAAAGAAATAAAAACCAAAAAAAAGAAATAAAAACCAAAAAAAATACTAAAAAGCAACAAAACAAGTTTTATAAATTATTCAAACTTTATTTCTTTAAAAAAAGGTGATATTATGGAAGGACAAATACAATTAGTTGCAAATTATGATGATTGGAAGGCAATAAAAAAAATTACGATTACAGAAAAAACTGATCCAAAAACAATAATGGAATTTTTAGCAGGAATGATGAGAAGTACTGACAACAAAATTGAACAAAATTTAAAAAAAATAGTTGATTTGGAAAAAATTGACAAAGCAATAGAAGAAATAGAATTAGGAAAAAAAGATGTTGGAAAAGCAATAGAAGAAGTTAGTTCAAGAAAAGTTAATTCTGTTATAAACGAAATAACAAAAATTGATTCCTTACAAAAAAACGAGCAAAAAGAATTACAAGGTTTTTGTAAAGCATATGCAATGAGAAAAGCATTACAAAAATGTGAAATAATAGTAGATTATTCAGAAGTAGAAATACCTGGAATGAAAAGACTAATGAAAAAAAAAGTATAAAAAGTTTGGTTAATAGTGGTAAATAATGATTGGAGAATTGTTTGTAGGAGAATTAACAATAAATTTGTTCTTACAAAATTTTTCAACACCAATAATAACAATGTTATTTATAATAATAACAATGTTGGGAGACCCTTTTTTTTGGATTATAATATCAGCAGTATTTTTTTGGTGGGAAAAAGAAGAAATATCAATGAAAATAGCAACAATAATTTTTTTCAACGCAATAATACTAGGAATATTAAAATATACTATTATGCGACCAAGACCAGATATTCCAATATTAGAAGAATTTACAACAGAAAAAGCTTTTCCATCAGGACACGCATCAATATTAACAACAATATACTCTTTTTTTGAAAAAAAAATGAAAAGAAAAGAAAAAATTATTTTAATAATAATAATTTTAATAAATGGAATATCTAGATTGTATTTAGGAGTACATTATTTGAGTGATATTTTATTTGGAATATTATTAGGTTATTGCATTGGAAAAATAATTTTGAGATACGAAAACAAATTAGAAAAAATTAGATTAAAATTAAAAGAAAATAGAAAAAAGGTCATTCCATTCTTATTATTATTAACAACAATAATAATTCTTACAATACCAAACAAACTATTTTTAGCAATAATGCTAATAGGATATTTCATAGGATATCTTCTACATAATAAAATGATTGTTAAAACAAAAATAAAAAATAAAATAATTTATTCAATAGTAGGAATAATAATATTAATAATAATAGGAGACACAGCAACAAAAACAAACATAATAATAAGCGGAATATTATTCCTAATAGGAGGAATATTTATTACATGGATTTGGCCAATAATCATTAACAAAATAGAACTCAAATTAAAAACTAAACTTTAAAAATACTCTTAATGTCAAATTAATTGTTGGTGAGTTCAAAAAATTTTAATACGAACAACCAAACAGTAAAATCCTAAAAAGAATTTTACAACGGACAAAGTCCCCCCTTAGTTTAGTAGCTCTGCCCTTTTTCTTTTAGAAAAAGAAAAAGCGTAAGTTGCGGAAAAAGAAAACTATTTGAGGGAAAAAATAATGGTTTGAAACTTATCCCAAAAAAAAAGTTTCACAATGGACAAAGTCCCCCCTTAGTTTAGTAGCTAGAACGCTTGGCTGTAGTTTTCAATAATATTAGGGAAACCTAATGCAAGCTGTTTTCGATTAAAAAAAAAACACTAATGTGCTATTGTAAATAGTACAAATGTGTGAGTCGAACCGGCCGAACGAAATCGGCCACCGAGAGATCCCCGGTGCAATTCTGGGAGGGGGGATTTACTTTTTTTAGTACCAGTACGACAGCCATGAAACCTTTTTATTAACAATTAAACAATAAGTAAATATGGAATTTGAATTTAAAAATAATCAAATATTATTTGATAGAGAATTAAGTGAATTAGATGAATTTGTAATAAAAT
>JAQVAR010000031.1 GCA_028690725.1 Candidatus Iainarchaeum sp. | reverse complement strand
TTTTCATATTTTTTTTTTTTTTCAATATTTAGTTTTTCAAATTTAAATTCTAAAATTGTTGGTGCAACATTCAATATGTCTAATTTTGCTTCAAAAAAAGTTTTTTTACTATTTTTTAATTCTTCAAAATATTTTGTTTGATTTGTGGTTAATGGGTTTAATCCTCTTGAACTTGGAAAAAAATATTTTTTTTCTTTTGCGAGTTCTCTATCCTTCCATTTTTCTTTTCTCATTGCTTTTAATATTTTATATTCTTTATCGCATAAAATAATATTTCCTTTTGCAAACAATTCTAATATTAATATTGAATTAGGAAATTCAATCAAAACTATTCTATCTAATTCTTTTTGAGTTATACTTATAATTCTTTGATTATATAAATACTTTTTTAAAAACGCTGAAAATCCGCCAGGATTTTGTTTTGCTGGTTCGCTTTTTTTTGAAATAAAAAAAAAGTTTTGGGTAATTAAAATATTTTTGTCGCCTTCTTTTGTATGAATTTTTAATTTTAATAAATTATCTTCTGTTGTTTGTATTTTATTAATAAAACCATTAACTAATATTTGATTTTCTTCTATTAAATGTTTTAATGTTAGGTTTGATATTTGTATTGTCATAAAATCAATTTTTTTAATCTCTTGCGTATTCAATCATTAATTTTAACAATTTAGGCCTTGTTATTAATTTTTTTGTAAATAATATTGTTTTATCTTTTTTTGTTAGGGTTCCATTTCCTATTCTTAATGCTTCTTCTACGTTAATACTGTCAACGAGATAATTAAAATCATCATTTGTTAGTTTTTCTAATAAGTGTCTTCCTTTTAATCTTCTTTTTAAATCATTTCCGCTTAACTTATACCATTCTTTTGTATATTCGCTTAAATCTTTTTCAGAAAATTTATTTTCTTTTATTGCTTTTATAGCATGTTTTCCTGCTAATCTTCCTCCTTCCATAGCAATTCCTATTCCCCCACCATGTATTGGGTCAACCATGTGCCCAGCGTCTCCTGCAACTAATAAATTATCTGCTTGCATTTTTTCTAAAAATCCGCCTACTGGTATTACCCCCGCATTTACTTCTATTATTGAACCATTTTTTAATCCGTCTTGTGTTTTTATCCATTTATCTAAATAATACTTTGCTGTTTCTTTTTCATAAGCTCCAATTCCTATTCCTACATTAGCAGTTCCTTTTCGTTTTGGAAAAATCCATATATATCCTCTTGGTGCAATGTCTGTTCCAAAAAATAAGTGTAATAAATTTTCATCATATCCCGTTATGCCGGTCATTTCATATTGGTACCCAGAATCAGTTTCTTTTAAATCTAATTTTGTGTTTAATCCTAACATTTTTGCTGTTAATGAATCTACCCCATCACACGCAATAACAATTTTACAAGTAATTTTTTTCTTTTCTTTATTTTCTTCAACTATTAGTTCAATTTCGTTGTCTTTTTTTTCAGCACCAATTACTTGGTTTTTCATTAAAATTTTTGCTCCTTTTTTTACTGCTTCTATTGCTAATTCTTTTTCAAATATTTTTCTTTCTAATACGTATCCTTCTGCTTTTTTTGCTTTCATTTTTATGCTTTTTCCATTTGGTGTGTATAATTCTGCTCCTTTTATTTCTTGCACTGCCCATTCTTTTTTTGGTTTTAAATTCATTTTTTTGAACCATCTTAAACTTAGTCCTTCTGCGCATCTTTTTGGGCAACCAATTTCTTGCTTTCTATCTAATACTAATACTTTTGCTTCCTTTCCTGTTTCTATTGCTGCGCATAAACCTGCTGGGCCTGCTCCAACTATTATTATATCATAATCAGTCATAAAATCACCTATTTTTTTAATTTCATTGCGCCAACCGGGCAAATACTAACACACGCCCCACAATTAATACACTTATTTTTATCAATAATAATTTTAGTATCTTTTAATGTTATTGCTTGTACTGGGCAAACTCCTACGCAACCTCCACAATAAACACATTTGTCTGGGTCATTTTCAACAGTCATTTTCATCACCATTCCGTTTAAAGAGTGTATAATAGTTTTGTTTAAAAAACATACTTTTTTTATGTTTTGTTAATTTACAAATTATTTTTTTTATTAATTTAGTTAAAATGTTTTTGTATAATATTTTCCATCATATTTATAACCAAGTTTTTTTGCGACCTCAAAATACATTTTTTTTATTCTTTTTTGAATTCTTTTCTTTTCAATTTCTCGATATTTTTGAAGTTCTTTTTTTTCTGTCTCATTAAGAATTCCTTCTCTGTGTTTTTTTAAAAGTGTTTTTCCTCTATATCTTAAAGAATCATCTATATATGGGTAAGAGTATGATTCAAGATTTTTTGGGTTATTTATTTTTATTTTTTTATAACCCATTTTTTTTGCTTGTGATTCAATTTCAAGTATAATATAATTTGCAATTGGCATTCTAACAATTTTTTCAAATTCTTTTATTGCTTCTAAACTTTCTCTTTTTCCTTGAAATGCAGTAATTATTATTGTTTTTTTTTCAAATTTTAATCTTGTCTCAAAAGCAATATCTTCAAATAATTTATTTTTTATTTTTCTGTTAAAAACAAGTGATATTGATAATGGGCTTTCATAAAAACTTTTTCTAATATCTATTAGAAAAGTATTTTTTCCTTTATACAAGGATGGTTTAAATTTGTTTAAAAAATTTGTTCCATAGTTGAAAATGTTTGTTCCTTTTTGATCTCCAAATAATGTTTTAAAATGAACTATCCTTTTGGTATCCTTTAAAGATTTTTTTTTAAATCTTGGTTTTTTAACTAACAATTAATCACTCCAAAAATTGTTCATATTTTTCTGAATTAAATCTATATAAGAATTTTTTTATTTTTTGTTCTTTGAAAGCATAATTTCTTAATATTTTTGTTTTTTCTCCAAAAAATGTTTTAAATTCTTTTTTTTGTGCGGGGTCAAGTATCAAAAAATTTTCATTAATTTCTGTTGTTACAAAAGCATGTGTTGTTAAATTGTCTAACTCTGCAATAATTACTTCTGCTTTGTTATCTCCTAATGCTTTCATAAAAGAACACGTAAAAACTGCTAAATCTTCATCATCAGCAATTTTTATTTCCAAAACTTCTTTTGCGTTAAGCCAATAATTTATTCCAAAATTTACTTCTGTAAATTCTATTTCTTCAATAATAAAAGAATAGATTTTTTTTAAAATTTCTAAGTAATTATCTTCAAAAGAATAAGTTGTTTCTTTAAATTCTTCAATTATTGTTTGTATACTTAAATCAGTTCCATCAACTAATGCTTTTATTTCGCCAATAGTTCTTTGTTCTCTTTCATTAATTATGTCTGAATATTTTTGTAATAAAAACTTACTTAATTTTATTTGTTTGTCTTTTTCATCCATATTATCAATATAATTACTTTTGTTGGAAAACTTTAAAAAGCGAGATTTTTTTGTTTATAATATCAAATTATTTGCCTTTATTTTATTCTAATTTTATATTTTTTCCTGTTATTTTTTCAGCATATTTTTGTATTTTTTCTTTTTCTTCTTTAATAAAATCAGTTAATTTTTGTTGTTTTAGTTCTTCTAATTTTTTTGCTTCAATAATATTGTTTAATTCTTTATTTATTTCGTTCTTTTTATTTTCAACAAAATTTATTTTTTTTAATCCATTATTTTTTTTAATCAAATTCTCTATTTCATTTTGTCTTTTTTGTATTTCATTTAATTTCCAAAAAACTTTTTCAAAAAAATCAAATGCTATTAATTCTTGTAATGCATCAATTCTTTTTTCCTTTTCTTTTTCTTTTAGTTCAATTTTTTCATCATTAATAGCTTTTTTTATTTCAATTAATATTTCTTTGAATTGTTTTCCATTAACATCTTTTTTTAATGCAAATAAGGGGTTTGTGATAAAATTTTCTAACAATTCTGCTTTTTCTTTTTGAATTTTCCATCTGCCGCTTTTTACTAATGCATTAAATCTTTGAAGAGGTTTATCAATTGTTGAAAGCATTGAGGATATTTCTGTTTTTAATTGTTGTTTTTCTTCTAAAATTTTGCTTTTTTCTTCTTCAATATTTTTTATTTCTTTTAATTCATCACTTTGTTTTAATTCTATTATTTTTTCTTCTTCTAATTTTATTTCTTTTTCTTTTTCTTCTAAGTCTTTTTGTTTATTTAATATTAATTCATCACTTTTTTTTATTTCTTTGTTTTGTTCTTCAATATTTTTTATTCTTTTTTTAATTTTTTCAAATTCAAAAATTTCTTTTTTTTCAAAAAAAAGTTGGTTTAATTTAGCTAATTTATTTATAATTTCTTGTAATGTTCCGCCTAACATTTTCATTTCGTCTTTTAAGTAAACGCTAGTGTATGTAATATTTTTTCTAAAAGAATTTATTTCATTTATAAATAACGCATAACTTTCGTTAGAATATGCTCTTATTTCATTTATTTCTTTTCCAGAATTTTCTGGGTTAATTTTTTCTAATGTTTTAATTAATTGGTTTTCTATTTGTTTTTTTGAAGTTAATGCAGCTTTGTTAAATCTAGTATTTTCTTCTTCAATTTCTTTTTTTTGGATATCTATGAGTAGGCTTTTTCCTTTTTCATGCAAATATTTTAATTCACTAATTTGTTTGGCCACTTCTAATTCTAAATTTTTTATTTCTGATTCAAAATTTTTTTGAATTATTATTGGTAATAAATCTAATGTTGTATTTATCTCTTCAATTTCATTTTTTTTACTAAAAATTTTTTTAAAAAAACCCATAATTATTTATTATAATGAAAGTAATTTAAAGAAAGTGTTTTTTTAAAGACTCTATTAATAGTAATTTCTTCGGCACACAACCATGTCTTAATTTATATACTTTCTATTATTATTTTTTTATGGATTTTTCTTTTGTAAATGAAAAAAAGTTCTTTTCAGATATTAAAAAAATGTCTATTGAAATATTAAAAAAGGACGAAATTGTTGTTATTTATCATTATGATGCTGATGGTTTAACTAGTGGGGCCATAATAATAAAAGCTCTTGAAAGAGAAGGAAAAAAAACTTCTTCTTTGTGTTTAAAACAATTATATAAAGAAAATATTAATGAAATTAAATTACTTGGAAAAAATTTTTTGTTTGTTGATTTTGGTTCTGGTCAAATAGATTATTTAAAAAAAGAATTTTGTGAGGAAAATTTGTTTATTCTTGATCATCACCAACCAATAACTATTAATGGCAAAATTCCAGTTTTAAAATATCACATTAATCCTTTTTTGTATGGGTTTGATGGGGGTAAAGAAATTTCTGGTGCTGGCTTAGCTTTCTTTTTTGCTATTACTTTGAATAAAAATAATTTTGATTTGTCTGCTCTTGCAATTGTTGGTGCGGTTGGGGATATGCAGGATTTTGATGGAAAATTAGTTGGTTTGAATAGAAAAATATTAGATATTGCTGTTAAAGAAAAAGTAGTTTCTGTTAAAAATGATTTGCGTTTATATGGCAGAATTTCTAGGCCATTGATTTCTTATTTAGTTTTTTCTTCTTCACCAATTATTCCAAATATAACAGCTAATGAAGAAAATTGTATTGCTTTTTTAAAAACAAATAATATTCCATTGAAAAATCCTTTTACTAAAGAATGGCTTTCTTATGAAGATCTTTCACAAGAAGATAAGCAAAAGCTTTCTTCTGCTTTAATAATTCATTTATCTGAAAATATGGTTCCAGAATGGAAAATTCAATCTTTGATTGGAGAAGTTTATACTTTGGAAAAAGAAGAGTTAAAGAGTCCACTAAAAGACGCTAAAGAATTCGCGACTGCTTGTAATTCTGCGGGAAGACACTCGATGCCTGAAATAGCATTACAAGTTTGTCTTGGTAATAGGGATAAAAAAAGTTTTTATGGAAAATTATTATTATTAATAGAAGAACATAAAAGAGAATTAAAAAAAGGAATAGAGTTTGTTAAAAAAAATGGTATTATTGAAAAAAATTCTTTTTATTTTTTTGATGCAAAAGATGTTATCCAAGATTCTCTTGTTGGAATAATTGCTGGTATGTTGTATGGTTCAATAATAAATGAAGACAAACCAATAATTGCTTTTGCTAGGAACGAAGATGGTACAATAAAAGTTTCTGGAAGAGCAACTAGTCAGTTATTAAAAAAAGGGGTTAATCTTGGGTTGGCTTTTAAAAAAATTAGTAATGAAATTAATGGTGTAGAGGGAGGCGGGCATTGTCTCCACCCAGATACTTTGGTACAAAAATCAAACGGTATTATTTGTAAAATATCTGAAATTAAAAAATCTGATACGTTAATAGGGATGAAAAAAAGTAAATTAATTAGGGCAACTTGTAATAAGACGTTTAAAATAAAAAAAGATAAAACCATCTTTTTTAAAACTCCAAATACAAATATTATTGCTTCTTACAATCATCGTTTTTTTATATATAAAAATTTTAAAATAATTGAGGTTATGGCTAAAGATCTTAAAGAAAAAGATTTTGTTTTGGGTGTAAAAAAAATATATTTTAAAGGTAGAAAAATAAAATTAGAAAATAATTCATTTGTGTATTTGAAAGAAACCGGAATTTTGGAATTTAAAAAGAAAAGATTGTTAAAGGGATTAACTCGAAATCAATTAAACCAAAAATTAACAAAAAAAATACAAACTGTTGGTAATTTGGCTGATTTTGAAAATTTATTTAGTCATAGAATATTAGAAAATTGTTTGTATGATTATTTAAAAATATTAGGGATTAATAAACAAAAATTTTTGAAAAAATTTGTTGAAAAACATTTTCAATGTAATGTTAAAAATCTAAATAAACAAATTGCATGGCTCGTTGGGTATATTCAAGGCGATGGTAATATTGGTAAGAAAAGGATTGAATGTAAAGAACCTAGTGAACAAATTTTGGATACTTTTGAAAATTATATATACAAAAATTTTAATTTAAATTCTACACGTGTGGATATGAAAACATATAAAAAAATTAGGGTTTATTCTGCTGATTTGTGTCGATTTTTTGAATTTAATTTTCCTGAAACAAAATTATTAACTGGAAAATTAAAAGTTCCTAAGAAAATAATGCAAGGTTCAAATGAAATTTTAGCTTTCTATTTGAGAGGATTATTTGATGCTGATGGGGGGGTTTTTGATAGATTTGTGCATTTGGATATGATAGATAAACATTTACTTGAAACAGTTCAATTACTTCTTCTGCGTTTTGGTATTTTATCAGGGCTCAGGAAGAGCGCATCGTATAAAAGTCTATGGAATTGCCAAGATTCATATAGATTGGATATAACTGATTTTGATTCTTTAAAAAAATTTGCTAATGAAATAGGTTTTACAAAGGATTCAAAGAAACAAAATAATCTAAATAGAATTATAAAAAAACAAGTAATCAAAAAAAGAAATTCAATGTTATTTTCACCAATAACGTATGGTGATGCACGGCAATTTATACAACAATATAATCTTCCAAGAAAAATATTCGACCCACAATTAATTTATAATCGAACAAAAAATAAACGAATGAATTATACAACATTAAAGACAAATTTTATTAATCCTTTATTAAAAACTAAAATTAAAATTGAAAAAGAAGCTTTAGAAATTATTAAAACTTTTAATAATTTGTGTTATAAAGGAAATTTTAGGTTCGGCGAAATTAAGAAAATAAAAGTACAAAATAATAGTTCTAAATTATTTGATTTGTCAGTTCCAAAAACAAAAAATTTTTTGGCAAATAGTTTAATTGTACACAACTCTGTTGCAGCTGGTTGCAAAGTTCCTATTGAAAAAGAAAAAGAGTTTTTAATTTTGTTAGATGAAATAATATCAAAACAATTATTAAAATAATTTTTGTTGTTTTGTATTTTTATTTTGTTATAATTGTGATGGTTTTTTATTTTTTTGTAAAAATGGAACTTTTTTAATTACTTAGTTATTATTATTAATTGATAATGATGATTTCTGAGAATGATGTTAATTTAGATATAAAATCTTTTTTGAAAGAAAAAATTCCTTTTGTTGAAAAAGAAATAGAAAAATTTATTCCAAGAAAAGCAACAAAAGAATGGGTTGAAAAAGCATTAGGAAAAACAATTTTTGAATTAGATTTAAATGCTTATTCAGCTGGTTGTAATGAGCCGATATGGGATTTACTTGATAGGGGTGGAAAAAGATTTCGACCAATTTTAACTTGTATTTGTGCAGAAGCTGTTGGTGGAAAATGGGAAGATGGGATAAAAGTTTCACCAATAGTGGAACTTATACATAACGGAACTCTTTGTCAGGATGATGTCGAGGATGATTCACAACAAAGAAGAGGAAAACCTTGTATTCACAAATTATTTGGTGTTGATACTGCAGTTAACACTGGTACAATAATGTATTATTGGCCAATGGTAAAAATAATGAATG
>JAQVAR010000030.1 GCA_028690725.1 Candidatus Iainarchaeum sp. | reverse complement strand
CAAATAGTGTTTTTTATGAATTGGATTAATTTTGTTAAAGAACATCCTGGCAGTATTCGTTTTCAAAGAATTGGTAGGAGTGTTTATTCAAATGCTAGTAATTCTGGAAAGGATTCTTTTACAGTAATCAATTGGTTTAGAGAAACAGAAAAAATGCTTTCAAACTAATTTTGAACTAATTTCAAATTAATTTTCAGTCTAATATAATAGTTTAGAATATAATTGTTTCCTTTCTTTCTATTTCATGATTAAGGCAATAATTTTTGATATTAGTGGAGTAATAGTTTTTAATGATTTAGAAAATATTTTAAAAAAACTATCAGATGAATTAAAAATTGATCTTGATTTATTAATTGAATTAGAAAAACAAAATCATGAAAAACTAATTTTGGGAAAAATTTCTATTAAAGAATTTTGTAGTTCTATTAGAAGTAGGTTTAATTTAGAACAGGATAGTTTGACATTATTATTAATTTGGGAGAGATTATACGCTGATTCTTCAAAATTGAATAATGAGTTGATTGAAAAAATAAAAATTATTAAAAAGAAGTTTAAAGTTGGTGCAATTGCTAATATGTTTGATTCTACTGCTCAGTTTCATCAGAGACAAAAACTTTTTTTATTTTTTAAACCATTTTTAGCAATTTCGTGTAGGGTTGGTTCAACAAAAACTGATTCGAAAATGTTTTTAAGAATTGTTTCGAATATGCAAGTAAAAGAAAATGAGTGTTTATTTATTGATGATAATGAAAATAATTTGTTGGACGCTAAAAAAAAGGGTATGAAAATATTGCTTTTTCAAGATAACAAAAAATTGTTTAAAGATCTGAGAAAATTAAAAATAATTTAATATTTTTTTTATTATTTTTAAAAAAGTTTTATACATAATATTGTATTTTAAAATATTAAACCTTTTTATATTACTTAAAATACAATTTGTTTATGCCTAAATCAATTACTTTTAAAAATAAGAAGTTAGTTGTAAAAAATGTTTCTTCTTTGCAGAGGCATAGTTTTAGAAAAAAAATTCGTGATATTATTAAACATGATTCGGTTGGGTTGACTAATAATGGAAAATTAAAAGCTAAAAATGTTGGTGCTAATTTTCCAAATGATTTGAAATTAAAATTGTATTATTCTCCTTCTCTTAGAACAAGACAAACTGCGTATAATATTAATGTTGGTTTTAAAAAATCTGGTGGAAAAGTATCTAAATATAAAAGGGCTAAGAGAACTGGTGAAAGAATAGAATTGATTGGGAAAGATGTTTTTAAAGATAATTCTTTTGCAATATCTGAGTTTAAAAGAATTGGTTCTAAGAAAATGATTTTGAATTGGTTGGCTGGTGAATATCCTTTAAGCAAGGCTCGTTCGCCTGAAGAAATGGGTGAGCGAATAATTAGGCGAAGGTTGGCTATTGGTAGTAGAGCCACTAATATTGGTTTGAAAGGAAACCAAATAATTAATATTACGCACGATTGGCAAATATTAGCTGTTTTAAAAACTTTTCTTGGAAAATCTTTTTTTAAAAAAAATTTTGTTTCACCCGAACCAAATGAGGGTTTGAAAATTTTTCATACTTCTAAAAAAGATATTCTTGAATATCAAGGACAAAGATTTGATGTTACTAAAAAACTTAGAAAAATTAGACAAAAATAAAACACACATTTTTTAGGACACTTTTATTTAGATTAAATCTTTTCACAAAATGATTATGTATCTTTCTTATACATAAGCATAATTGTTTGTTGCTTTTGCTAATTTTTGTTTTAAATACCTTGTTTTTTTCTGTATTTTGATTTGTTATTGTATTTTATTGTTTTTTTAGTTATTTTGATTGATTTTCAATTAGTTTTTTTATTTTAATAATATTTTTTTAAGGGTGTTGTTTTTTGTTTCTTTTTGCTAGCTTTTTCATTAGTTCTTCTATTCTTTTTTGCATTTCTTTTTTTTCTTTTTCTGTTCTCTTTGGTTTTAATGTGGGTATTATTTGTTGTTTTGTTTTTGTTCTTTGCCATTTTTTTGTTATCATTCTTTTTTTTGGATCATATTTTATTGGCATATTATAATTAATGCTTTTTTTGTTATTATTTCTTTCTACTTAACAAAATCTTCTACATAACAATTTTTGTTACCCTCCAGGAATTGGGGGAGTAATACTTCCACTAATATTTTTTTGACCACCTTTTTTTCAAAAATATGAAATTTTGTGAAGGGATTTTGCAGTATAATCATGGTTAACCTGTAAAGCAATATTAAATGGTTCCAAAATGGCTTAAAATGCAATATATTGATATTATGGGCTAATTTGAGCCATTCTTCCCATACTTGAGTGTGGTGGAAATGAGTTAAAATGCGTTTAAATGAGAGTTTAGTTGATTGTAGTAGGTGCTGGGTAATAAATAATGCTACAAACTAAAATGTGGAGCATACAAAAATAGTTTTTTGATATTAGAAATTGTTATGTAGTAATTATTGTTTCTTGTACCATTTTTCATATTGCTTATGATTTCCCACAAAAGGAATTTCTTTTACATTTTTGTTTTGGTAAAAAGCTATTCTGTATTGGCCGACTTCTTCTACTAAGAATTTGTTTTGTTTTAGGCCTCGTGCTTGTAATGGTTGTTCCATTTGTATAATTTTTTTCTTTATTTTGTTTCGAGTTTCTTTGTTAAAAATTGAAAAGTGTTTGTCCCAGTCGTCTTTGAATTTCACTTCAAATTTATTAAGTTTCATCTTTAAGCCCACCATATGGTTTTAGAGCTTCTTCCATTGACAAATATTTTTCACCTTTTTTCTTCATTTCTTTTTTTTCTAATATTATTTTTCTAGCAACTAATTCCATTTCAAGGTCTTTTATTATAGAATATTCTTTGTTCAAAGCAAAGATTCCTTGCCTAATGGCCTCGGTTTTTGATCTAGCTATGCCTAGTTTAACTGCTTTCTCCAGAATGGCTTCTGGCGCACCACTAATATCTAAAGTAGTTCTCATATGCATCACTAATGCATTTATTAATGCATTATTTTTTAAGCTTAATGAAGAAGCTCAAACCAATTTTATTTTCATTATTCTTATTCTTTTTGTAAGCTCCGTGCCAGAGTAATAAATTTAACTTTAAGTTAGATTGTTCTAACTTAATATTATATTTTTTTAACAATTTTTAAAAAAGTGTCCTAAAAAATGTGAATTTTTATTGTAAAAGCTAATATTTATTAGTTAGTTTAAACAATATTGTTTTTATGAGTACTGCTTATTTGAGAGGGAGAAAAGCTGGTTTGCGTAAGAGTGTGCATGAATCAAACTCGTCTTATCAAAAAGCAAATCAAAGAAAAAATAATTTGGCGGTTCCTGGTGGGCAAATGGGTTATGCGGATCCAAAATTAGTGCAAAAATATTTGAAAGCAATAGCTAAAAGAGATAAAGTAAAACAACGTGAATAAAAATTATTTTTTTTTTTAACTATTTTAAGAAGAATGTCCTAATAATTGTGTTTTTTTATTCTCTTTGCTCTTGTTGGGAGCTAACAAGCGACTTTCAACCAATAATTTCAACTAATGAAAAAATTGTTTCTTTGAGATATAAATTGTTTCTTAGCCCAAAATCAAAAACAAAAGTTCATATCCTAAAAATATTATACTAATTCCAAGAAATACGACTGGAATCCTAAACGAATGTTTATCTTTTATAGTGGGCTTTCCATCTGATTGATGAAGATCTAAATAGTTCTTAACAAAAAAAAATCCCCCACACATGGTAAATATAAAAAGCACCAAATTTAGTTTTGCCCATAAAATGTCTTGTGAATAATAACCCGTCGCCCATAAAAAAAATTGACCACAGAACAAAATTATAGTTATTCCAACAACCGATAAATTTGCCAAATATTTCTTTTTCCTAGTTTCTAAAAAATGATTAATAAATGAATTTGAAGGAGTCGCAAGAGAAAATAAAACTAACACAAGCCCCCAAACAAAAAAAGATACAACAAATAGTTCAATAGACCAAAAACCCAATAACCAATCAGAAAGAACCGCAAAAATTACACCTAAAACAATCCATCCACTTTGAATTATTTCCCAAAAATTTCTTTCAATCCAACTCATATTAAACTTATTAAATAAATCTGTTTAAACCTTTCACTTTTTATTTTTCAGCATAGTCTTTTGATAATTAAACAATTTCACCAATGTTTTTGGTAAGTTAATAATTTCGATTAAAATAATATCAACTACTGGAACCACAATTAAAAGAAGTGGAAAAAAATCATCTTTCGGTAATTCAGGACTAAATCCTGTTGCTGCCGAAATCGTGAAAGATAATAAAACAATACTAACCATTATACCTTGAAAGTCAATAAATTCAAAAGACTTTTTTTTACAATCTAAAAATTCTTTTTCGCAATACTTCGAAAGTTCTTTTTTGTATTTACTAGAAAATCTATACAAAAACAATATTACAAATGCAACCATTACTCCAACATAAGAACTAGTTCCAGCTTCACCAATATTAGCAATTATTGACCTACTTAACATTACCCCAGCAAACAAATAAAATGCTAAAACAACAAAATAAATACTTACATATTTTATATGCCCAAACATATCAAATTTTTTAAGCCACTCTTTCTTTATTTTATAATTATGTATATATTCAATTATTTTTTCATGAAAAAAAGCAACAACCACAAATCCAACAACATATAAAATAAAAATAATTACAAAAACGACATATATACTAAGTACTTCTAAAACAGTTAAAACATTTGAAATTGTATTAAGTCCAAATATTATAAATAAAACAATTAATGCTGTGAGTATGATTGTAATTGTCCCAAAAATTTTGTTTCGTAAAATATTGTTAATTTTCACATAAATTTTCTGAAAATAAATCTGTTTAAACCTTTTCACTTGTTCAAAATTCATTGTTTCTTATACCTTTTTTCGTATTATTTATGTGTTCCAACAAAATGAATTTCTTTTACGTTTTCATTTAATTTTATTAGTCACGTAAATCATTCAATAAAAAAATCTTTTTCTATCTTTTTTGCTGCAAAAAATAATATTATAATTAAAAATACTAATGTGGCCACCCCACCATAAGCCCCCCACAAAGGCAAGTTATTGAATATTCTTCCGAAAATAGCGCTACTCATCCCAGATAAAATTGCAAAAATAGCTGCTAACACCATAATATAAAGTTGAAGACTATATGAAGAAGTTCTTTTTTTGTTTCTTTATTAGTTTTAGCTTCTCCTTTTTTCATATAAATTATTCACCAAAAAATTTTTTTAAACTTTTTCAAAAACATGTAAAATTACGTATTATATAACAATTATGCAAAATCGTATATCAATTTTGGTTTTTTGAACAATTTATATAACATAATAAACAATCCAAAAATCAAAATAATTAGTAATACAATATATGTGTATAAATGATCTGGATAAATTTCAAGTGCTTTTGTAAAAACTGCTCCAGATAGTCCAGATGTAATACCAAAAAGTCCAGTAAGAATCGCTAGTGCAATCAATAAATTATTTTCTTTTTTGTTCATATTAAAATTATTAAATAAATTTATTTAAATCTTTCTGTTATGTATAAAAATTAAAGCAATTTTTTCTTTAGTAAATAGAAAAAAGTTTTTGAGGATTAAAAAAATTTCTTCTTCAAAAGATGTTTTTGATTATTTTTCTTTTCTTTCGTCAAAATAATTTATTAATTCATTCTCAGTATTTATTGTGTCAATTTTATTAGAATCTAATTTTTCAGGATTAATTAAATTTATGTTTAATAAATCAAAAATAAAATCTTTAATATTATTTGAAATTAAATAATTATGCCCCATTTTTTTATGAGTGTGTAAAATCATTAAATCTTTTAATTTGTTTTTTTTCTTTTTTTCAGAAATATTTTTTAAATTATTAAATCCGCTTCTTTGTTTTAAATCATTAAATTCATCCTCATCACTAGGGCCAGCATAAACGCAATGATCATATCTTGAATTATCATAAACTCCAATTCCTAAATCTTCTTTGAATTCTGAAGATTTTTTTAGGCGAGAATTAAATCCATCAATCTCAGTATCTGTTGCATCAGCTCGATGAATTTCTATTAAACCTTTTTTTTCAAGTTGTTCTAGAATTTTTATTTGATTATAATACTTATTCTTGTCTTTTTCGTCTCGAAGAATACAATTTGTATCAAAAGTTATTTTAATCATTATAAATTCCACCAACTAATTTAGCTTCAACTATTTTTCTTTGAATGTTTCTTTCGTTTGAAGTATTTGAATTCATTGATCCCTTTGTTGTAATACTAATTTATCCCCTTACAAATAAATATTTTCTTTGTTTTTTCAAGTGTGCAATTACAATCTAAACTTTTTAACAATCCTTCTTTTGAATAAAATGTTTCTGAATAAAAAAACGAATCATTTATAATTTTTGGTTTAAAAGAAAGGCTAATTTTTAATCCTGTTTGACTTGGCAAAAGATACTCTAGATTAATCTGTTCATTTGAATTAGAAGTAGTTATATAATTCGAGTTATTATCCAATTCACCATAAAAATGTATTTCAGAATCTGAATAAATTGTATATTTAAAGGTTCCTGGTAAAAGTCCTTGATTTATTATTATTGGCATCTCACTTTTCAGTAGCTGGCCAGTCTCGTTAACTCGTAAGTCTGAACACCAATCCTGAGCAAATTTAAAATTTGGTTTTTCTAATTCCCATCTTTCTAGCGATAATCTAATTTGATAATTTGAGAGATATATTGAAAGAAAAAGAGAAAGAATAGCAATTGCCATTATTGCCCATTCTGAGGCCCCTTGTGTTTATTACACCATTTCGATTTTTTGGATAACCACTCTAAACTTGTTTTTTTCGTACTATCACCTTTAGTTTTGATTTAAACAATGTTTTTAACTTATTTGTTTCTATTTTTTTGTCTAATTTTTAACTCATGTCCTTTTTTTTCTAATTCTAATTCTTCCTCAGCTATTTATCCTAGTTCATAGATTACTTTTAGAGGAATTATAATGGCATATTTTAAATATTCTTGATTCCCTATTTTTTTGATAATTGCTTTTGTAATTTCATATTCCTAAATCGGTACCGAAGCGATTATGATGACAGCAAAAGTATATTTTGTTTAAACAATTGTTCTAAATGTGTTTTTATTATAGTTCTTTTAAAACAAATTTTTTTAAAAAATATTTTGTTGCTTTTGTTAAAACTTCTTCTTTGTTTTCTAATAATTTGTTGATTTCTTTTTTATTAAAATATTTTACTTCACTAACCTCTTCTTTGTCTAAAACAAAATCTTTTAATAAAAAATTTTTTCTAATGAAATAAATTGTGGCAAAACGAGTATTATGCCTGCTTTTAAAATATTCTTTTCCAATTCTTTGAAAATCATTTTTGCTTAATTTTAATCCTAACTCTTCTTTTACTTCTCTTATGATAGCATCATCATAATCTTGTTTTTTTGGAAAATGCCCTGATGGAGAACTATCCCATAAACCAAAATCAACTCTTTTCTGTAACAAAACCTCTTTTTTCGAATTAATTATAAAAGAATAAACTTCTCTATGTAACAAACTTTTTTCATGAGCTTCTTTTCTAGTAATTTGACTAATAACATTGTCATTATTGTCTACTAAAGCAATTATTTCATTTGGGTCATGTGGAACTTTTTTCATAAAACAATTGCTTACTAAAAGTTTTTATTTTAATTCAAAACCATTTTTTTTTATAATTTTTGTTTAAACAAGTTTTTTATTCTTCTATAACATATTTTTATTATGTTCAAAAAAATTAGAAATAAATTTAGTTCTTTTTCTGCTAGAACTATTGAACGTTCTATTAGAAAGGGTGTGAGAAAACAACCAAGGGGAGCATTAACTTTTCAATACCGAGTTTTTAATGGAAAAATTGATTTAATGGAAGTTAATAATTTGAAGAAAAAATTTGGTTTCAAAGAAGTTTTTTTATTGCATGGTGTGGCAATGCGTGTTAATGATCGTGCTATTATTCTTACTGGGCCAAGGGGTTCTGGAAAAACTACTGTTATGAATAATTTAGCTAGGCTTGGAAAAGTTAGACCTGTTGAAGATGGTATTGTTGTTATTGGTCAAAAGAAAAATGGTTTTTTTGTTGTTGAATCAGGAACATTGCCTTGGCGACAAACAAGAGCAACAATAAAACGTTTTTCTCCAATAAAAGGTCACCAAGTTTCTAGAAAAGGTTTGAGAAAAACTAATCAATTTACTCAAGAAACAGCTATTTATGAAGGGGCATTATCAGAGAGCATTGCTAGTTTTACAACAAAAAACAGGTCAAAAAAAATATTTGAACCAATTGCTATTCCTTTGGGAAAAGTTGTTTTGGTTTCAGCAAAACAAGATTTGCACAAACCATTAAAAATAAACGGCCAAAAAGTAGAAGAAACAAGTGGGTTAATTTTTAATAAAAAAACAATTTTGATTAATCCAGAACAAAATAGGTCTACAATAATAAAACAAATGCAAAAAGCAGTTCTAAATTAAAAATAGAATTATTTAT
>JAQVAR010000001.1 GCA_028690725.1 Candidatus Iainarchaeum sp. | reverse complement strand
CTTTGCATTCTTCTTGGAATTTTCTCAGTTGTCATCAAAATTCACTTTTCCTATTTTTTCTATTTCCTCTTCATCAATATCATCTTGTTTGTTTTTATTAATTGTTTCTTTTTTTTCTAATTTCTTTTTTTTATTTACTTGTTCTGCAAAACCCTTTAATCTTTCAAGGGTTTCTTTTCTATTATCATCACTTTTTTTTTCTTTTATTTCCAATGTTTTTTCTCTTAAATTTTCTATTACATTAAGTTTTTTTTCTTTAAAAAGTTGTTTTTTGGTTTCTTTTTCACTTATAATATCTAAATTTGGTTTTTCATAATCTATTTCTTTGTTTTTCATTTTTTCTTCTTTTGTTAAAACTTTTTTTGGTATGTATATTATTTTTTTTTCTTCTAATAATTTAACATCATCAACTAAATTAAATTTTTTTCTTATTATAAAAAATATTATAAATAATATTGCATAGAAAATACTTGCTGTTATAAAAAAAAATTTTTCAAAAATTAATAATGAAAGAATCATTCCGGGTAAGAAAACTATTAATCCTAATGCATAGCTATAACTAATTTTTTCAAGTATGTTTGCTTCTTGTTTTTTTGGTAAAATAATTCTTAATAATGAATAGCCTATTGAAAAACTTCCCGCAATAGCTATTCCATAAAACAATGCTTGCATTAATCCACCAATTTATTAAAATATTATAAACTTATAAGATTATTGTGTTTTTATTGCTTTGTTTATTGTATTACTTTTTGTTTGTAGTTGCAAAAGATTATTATACTAAAAAAACGTTTATTTCTATTGATAAAAATGGTTTTTTTAGAATTGTTTTTTGGGTTAATCGATTTTTTAAAATTTGTTATTCCTCTTTCAATAATAATGTTTATTATTTGTAAGCTTTTTGATCCTTTGAGGAAAAAAATTGTTGAAAAGTATAATTTTTCTTGGATAAAATCTTGTCTTTTGCTTAATTTAATAATAATTTTTATTTTAATATTTTCTTTTTATATGTATTTTGTTTTTATTGGGGCTAGTTTGGCATTTCCAACTGAACCAGAATTAGAATACAATTTTTTAGAATTTTTTTTAATGATTTGTCTTGCATTAATTAGAATATTAATTGTAACAATAATCCTTTCAATTGTTTTATTATTTTTTGAATTTTTTTCCAGTTTTATTATTGAGAATCAAAAAGAAAAACAATATTCTGATATCATAAAAATTTTTATTGGGATTTTTTCTTCAGTATCATTATTTTTGTTTTTATTATTTTTCTTTTTTAATTGGGTTCCTCTTGGTTTATTTGTTTATATTTTTTATGGGGTTGTTAGTGAGCCACCATTGCTAACAATTATTAATGTCTTGAAACCATATTAATATTATGCGTTTATTAGTTGTTTAATATGATTAGGTGTTTTTGAATGAATAAAATGTTGGAAGGATTATTAGTTGGTTTTATAACATTTTGTTTGTTATCAAGTAATCCCGCTATTGCCTTTTCTTTAGAAAATAATTCCGTTTCAAATAATATTTTTTTTGAGGAAACAGTTTCTCAAGATTCTTCGAATGAATTTAGATGTGATATTTCTTCTCTTACTCCTCTTGAATCAAAACAAATAATGAATTTAACAAAAGATAATTTTCAGGGTAAAGAAATTAATGATGATAAGAATGAGAAAGCAACTGGTATTGATTTAGATGATTTAGAATTAATTGGACAAGATAATGATGGTGAGACAGCAGTAAAACAATCTGCTCCTTCTAAAGCAGCTTCTGCTGATAGATTTAGTTTTCTTGATAGTAGAACTGTTTCTGGTCCTTTTGGTATTGGTTTAGTGTTAGATGATACTTTGAGAGTGGGAACATGTGTTGATTCGGCTCAAGAAGATTGTAGGGTTTATGGTAATGGTTTAGCATACAGAACTTCTGGTAAAGGACTAACAAATATGTTTGTTGATAATACTTCTCGTTTTGAAGATTTAGCAAAACAAGGAATTAGTGGTGTTAGCGAAGAAGAATATGTTAGGATGCAAAACCAAGTTTTTAGTAGTTATGATTTGAGTGATGATTCTGAAGAGGGTGTAGAAAATGAAATTAATAATGATTTTGCAATTCAAACAACTAAATTAGATCCAACTGATCAAATACCAAATTCTTTTAGAACAAATCAATATACTACTAAGAATGCTACTAATTGTAATAATGCTTCTTGTATTATTTCTAGTTATTCTGCTTTTGACAAAATATATAATCAATGGTATTCTGCTGATATTGTTGTTACTAGTTTTGGTCCTGCATTATTAAATTCTGCTGGTAGATGGTTAAATTTGACTGGCAGTGGTCCTGCTGGTGGTGCTCAAAATAGAGTAGTAAAATTTTTTAATGAAAAGGTTTTTAGAAGTGGAAGAGATGCTCTGGGGGATGTTCCGTCTGCTCTTTTAGGAAAAAATAGAATTGATAATTATCAACAACTTATTAAAAAAAATGGTTTTGGAGAATATTTTACAGAGTTTACTGTTGGTGGAAAAGCTTTTTCTTCAGGTGCTGCTGGTTATACTGATGCTTTGCTTGGTCCGAATAGTCCTTTGAATAATTTAACTCCTGATCAAAAAAAAGCTTTTTTTAGAGCTTTACAAGATGTAAAAGCTTATGCGAATGCTAGTTCAACTCAAATGAGTGCTGCAAAAAAAGCTTTTTTGAGTTCGGCTCAAACATATGATGATTTAATGTCTTATGCTAAA
Source organism: Candidatus Iainarchaeum sp. (assembly GCA_028690725.1). Classification (GTDB taxonomy): domain Archaea; phylum Iainarchaeota; class Iainarchaeia; order Iainarchaeales; family JAAZKV01; genus JABIDZ01. The sequence continues at coordinate 39,218 of JAQVAR010000001.1, read as the reverse complement.
ACTGTTTCTAAACAAGTTAAGGATTGGGATGATGTTACTTTCCTTGATTTTCCTGCTTGGATTCAAAAAAATCCTGATCTTACTGGTTTACAAGGTTTAGCAGTAAAAAAAGCTGGCTTTACTGCTGATAGTGGTTTTGTTGATATTACTTCTTCTCAACCATATAATTTTACTAAAGGAATATTGACTCCTTTTGCTGAAAAAGGAAATTGGGATGATTATGCTGGTGCTATTGGTAGTTTTGATTATCAGTATGAACTTGGTAGTGCAATAGGTGCTACTGGTCATACTGGAATTAAGTTATTCAAACCAACTCCTTCTAAATTAGAAGCTGCTGGAGTAAACGTTGCTGATTTACAATCATATGTTGCAAAATTAGGGGATTCTTTGTATACTGTTAATATTCCTGGTGTTGGGCAAATGCCTTTGAATGCTTCAACTGTTAATTACATTAAGGATTCTCCAGGTATTCTTGGAACAGTTGATATTTATTCTTCTAAATATGATTATGTAAAAGATTTAATGCCTGAGGATTTTGCGAATATTATTACTAATGGTAGAATAGTTTCTAGACCAAATACTGCTCTAATAAATTTTTCTGATTTGGATGCTGGTTTAAGAGAGAAAGCAGATTTTGTTTCTAGAAGATCTCTTAATGCATTAGATAGTCTTTTTGCAAGTGAAAATAAAATCATTCAAGATTATTTTACTTTTAAAGCAAATACAAGTGCTTTTTATAAAGTGGCGATTGGTCCAATGATGCTTTGGAATGTTAAACGTGGTTTTGGTAATGAAAAATTTTCTGCTTTCATGCTTCCTGATTCTTGGACCACTATGACTATTTCTCAAGGAATAGATGATGTTTACAAAAGATCTTTTACTGATTTTTATGCTAATGAGGGTTCTGATCAAGGAGAATTATTTTCAAAAGTAATTAATAGTTTCATTTTTTTTCCAAATTATCTTGCTAAAGAAATTGCTGATAATCTTTCTCCCCAAATTGGTGATAAGTTAAGAGCTTTTTCTGGGGAATATGGTTTAGATGGAGGAATTATGAGAGATGAAGTAAAAAATATTGCTTTTTATTCTCATAATGAAAATTGTTCTGGTTGTACTATGTCAATTAATTCGAATGATGATTATTCAAGATTTGATATTCAATCACCAGTAAATATTAAATCATTTATTGTTGAAGCAATTGATCCTGAAACTATTAAAGAGGACGGCACAACATTAATAGTTTATACTCATGGTTCTAACATAAAGGGTTCTACTGCAGACATTGAAGGCCAAGAAATTAATTTGTCACAAGCTAAAAGAGAAGGAACTACTTGTGACCAAGTGTTAAGAGAAAATAATCTTGGTTGGGCTGGCAAGTATACTGGTTTTGTTACTGCTAGTTTAGAATCAGTGGGTTATTTTATTAATCCTGGTATTGGATTACTTGCTACTGGTGCACAACAAGTTTTAATTGCACCAAAATTACAGGATTGTGTTGATGATGTTGATGGTTATTATATTCATTTTTATTCTCCTCCACCAGCTCAACAAGTTAATAGTAAAACAAAAGAGTCTCTTTCAAGCGAAGGAGTATCTTCAACAATATCTGATTTAAGCAAAAATATTGATGATCTTGCTTCTCAAGATAATCCTGTTGCTGATTCAATTGGAAAAATAAAAGAAGAGTTTGAAAATTTTGCTAACCAAGCAAAAAACGATAATATTTTACAAGCAACAATAGAATTATTACCTCCGATTAGTGGTGGTGTAACAGGAAAAGAAATATTTTATATTTGGTTTAAAGATACTTTACTTCCTACTGGTTTAAAGACTAGTGGAAAATCACTAACAACTGATGGTAATATTGAAATTGTAAAAGATTTTGATAACGGGGATTTGTTAATTGATGGTAAAAAAATTGTTGAAGATAAAAAAGAAATTATTGGTTTAACAATACAAGAAAACAAAATTCCTGCTGAACTAATTCCAAAAACTGTTTCAATTTCTTCTATGCCTAATACAACAGAAACTGTTTTTGAATTAAATGTTTTGGGAGAAGTAAGAGTGAAAGAAGCACTTGTAAGAAATTGTATTCAAGATGCAATAAAAAAACAATCAGGCATAACTTATAATGGTGACGAGTTAACACAAGTGTTCGGAGACTTAAAAGCGATTAATACTGAAAAATATGGTAATGTTTTTGTGAGAGATGGAAAAATACAATTAGAAGGAACTGTTCCTGTTTATGGAACAATAAATGCAAAATTTATAATAAATGGTTTTTGGGATTCTAGGTTAGAACAAGATGCTAACAGAATAGTTGATGCTGGAAAATTTATTGGAATGGCTTTTGAACATGGTTCAATAGTATTAAATCCGGAAACAAATGAAATAATAATTTGGTTGAGACAACACAAAGAAGCTGTTTTAAGTTCAAAAGAAGTTTCGGGTTTAAAAGCAAAATTATCTTCAATATTAGATCCTGAAACAGATTGTGAACAACCAGCATTAGAATTAGAAGCCCAAGGCTATCCTAATGATCAACTAGGATTACAAAGAGTAGATAATTTTAATACTTCAATGAAACATTTGGGGCCATTTACACAATTTACTACTGATGGAAAAATATTTGAATTTTATGCTGAAAGAGATCCTGAAACAGGAGAATGTGTAGATTATTTTAGAGTAACAGATAAAGAAACTGGAAAAATTTTGGTTGATTCTCCAATAGTTGGTGGTGTAACACAAGATGCTGACGGAAAAATATCTTTTAGGACTGCTGATGGAAAAACACATACTCTTGATTTTAGCGCAGACAATGGTATTCCAAAATTAAGTTATAATAATGGTCCTGCAGAAACACTTAGAACAGCACAAGGGACAAATGGTTCATTTTGGTTTGATCCTAATACTGGTCAATGGTATCCAGAAAATTCAATGCAAATTCCATTAAATCAAGCATTCAAAGACCAAGGTGCGTATTATGGTGTTGATAAAGAAGGTAATGTTTCAGGAACAGCGGGAAACCCAATGACATTTAATATTGGACAACAAGAAGGAACTGGATTTAATATTCCATCATTACCACAAACAATACCAAGTTTGATTTTGTTTATTACATTATTCCTAACAATTTCTTTCGTGTTAACACAAAAGAAAAATAAAAATAATTTGAAAAAATAAAAATTTTTTGATTCTAATTTTTTTATTATATTATTAATATTTATTTTATTAAAATATTAAAAAATGATTATGTATACATTGGTGGGCTTTTTATTATTTCTGATTCTTCTCCCATATTTTTTTGTGTTTCAAGTGTTTTCAAATGATTTGTTATAGCATTTTCTAATTCTTTTGCTTCTTTTAATAATGGTTTTACATCAATATTAACATTAATTAGTTTGCAAAATGCTTTAACAATTTCTGAAGCAGCATAATAATCCGCATTGTTTCTTGCATTTCCAATTAAACAAAAAGCAATAATATTATTATCTTTTAAATAAAGCATTAGCATTGCAGTTACTCCTGATGTAATGCCATTATTAATTAACTCTATCTTATTTTTTTTAATAATTTTTTTTGATTTTTCATCACTTGCAAAAGCATACACGCTTTCTCCAGTAGGATTTTTTATTCCTGATGTAGCAATAACCTGTTTTATTCCTTTTTTCTTTATCCATTCAACTAATTCTTTTGCCATTATGCTTGCAATATTATTTGGAATAATCTGTTCTGATAAAGCAATAACTGTTTTATATTTTTTATTAGCATAAATTCTAACTGGGTGCATTGGTATGCCATTATTAATTCTAATTATTGGTGAAAACAATAATGAATCAATATGACCAATTTGTTCAAAATCAAGTTTTTCTGATAAATATCTTGCACCAATTGTTCCAGCTAAACCAACATCTGGAAAACCTTCTATTAATGTAAAACCATTCAAATTCATTTTTTCTTTTTCAACAATCTCAAAATATTTTTTTTCATTTTTTTTAACCATTAATTCACCATTAAAAAAATTTCTAATTCCTTGATGACAATTTTAGGTTTTAAGTTGTTAATAAACTTAACCCATTGTTTGTGCTAGAAAAAAACAAATTAATGCAATTGGAACAATTATCATTGCATAAATCCAAAATTGTTTTTTGTTTCCCTCTTGTAAGCCCAAGAAAAAACTGCTTAGCAAAGCAAATTCTATAATATATATTGTGGTTCCTAACACAGAAAATGAAAAAAGTTCTTTTTTTTCAACAGCACTTAAACCAATTTCAAATCCTTCTGCAAAATCAAAATTAAGATTATTAACCAAACCAATTATTATTCCCAAAATACTTGGAACAATTAATGCTGATGATAATAACAAAGTATATTTTGTTACAAGCATTACTGCTTGTTGTTCTTTCAAAATAGCATTATTTTCCATCAAATCTTCAGCAGTTTCTTTTAATAAGAAAGACATTTTTAAACCATTTTCATAACATTGTAAAAAAATATCTATTACTCTGTTAATAGTTTTACTTTTATTTAATTTTTTCATTCTTTCAAAAGATTCTTTTACACTTGAACCATTTTTTATTTCTCTATCAACCCTTTCAAAATCATTTTTTATTAAAGAAATATCAATTTTACTCATTTTTTCAACATTTTTTATTATTGAATTTTCATCACAAAAAACGCTTACTTCTAACAAAAACTCTGGTAATAAAGATTCTTTTTTTCTTTTTCTCTTTTCAAAAAAAAGATCTTGCCACAAAAAATTTATTAAAAAAGGAACAAAAAAAATTAGTATTGAAATAAAAATTGTTTTGTTTATTTCAAAGTTAATAAAAAATAATATGATCATTGAAAAAATAGTTAGAAAAATTCCTTCTAAAACACAAGCAAAAATAAATTTTTCTATTTTTTTGAATCTTGATTCATTTACAATTAGAGTATCTTCAAAATTAATTATTTTTTCTTTTCCAAAAATAATTTCAAAAAAATTTTTAAAAAAATCTACTGCATCCAATCAAATCAACTCTTAATAAACAATAAAATTCAAATCAAAATATTTTGATTAATTTATCTCCTCAAAAATATTGGTGTTTTTGAATTGATTGATATCAAAACACACAAATCTATTATTGGAAACAATATTACTAATATAAAAAAAATTTGTAATGCGCTAAATTGTATTTGCATAAAATAACTCCCTATTAGAATAAAGCTCGCGAACATTGCTGGAACAATGGCTGAAACAGCAATAAAAACTAACGCATACACAACTAATTTTCCACCAAATTCTTTACTTTCAATTCTTTGTCTTAACAATAGTTCATCAGCAAATTTTTTCAATCCAAAAACATCATTCCCATGTTGATAAATATTATACAAATTACTATTTGTTCGTTTTATATTCAAAGAATTAAATTTTTTGTTCATTAATAAGAGTGCTTCTCTAAAAGATAATCCATTTTCAACAAGGTTTAGAACAACCCCATATTCTTTTGCAATATTTTCTTTTTCTAAAGAACATTTTTTAATAGCACTTAACAAATCTTTTCCAACTTTTAATTCAATAATAAGGTTTGTTAAAAAACCAGCTGTTTCTGATTCAATTTTTTTAGTATATTTTTTGTGTTTAATAAATGGTAAATTTATTCCAATTAAAAAAATTATTGTAAATACAAAAAACATTATTCCAAAACTTAAAATAATATCATATAAATATAACCAACTAAACATTAATACAAAAAGAGAAAAAATAATACTATAAGAAAAACATTTTTTTTTATAATTTTCAAATTCTTTTTCTCTAACATTTGCTTTTTTCAAAATTTTTTCTTTTACAATTGATTTTTTTGAAATATTTTTAATTAATTCAATATTTTTTTCATCCTTTTTTTCTTTTTTCATAAAAAAAACATTTTTTTATCATTTAAAAAATATTGTAGAAAATCGTCAATTGTCTGAACAAATTTTAATATTGCTAATTTTGAATAAGCTTTTTCAATTGAAAAACAATCTTTAAAACCCTTTTTGTGTTCAATTTTATTGGTTTTAATGGCTGTTCAAAAATTACCTGATTATTCTGAAAAACCAAGCGAATGGTATACTGAAATAATAAAACAAGCAGAACTAGCAGATATCAGGTATGGTGTTAAAGGGGCTCTTGTTTTTCAACCTTGGAGCGTTGAATGCATGGAGCTAATGTATGATTTTTTTGAAAAAGATTTGAAAAAAAGAGGTCACAAAAATTATTGGTTTCCCTCTTTGATTCCAGAATCATATTTTCAAAAAGAATCAGAACACATTGCTGGTTTTACTCCTGAAGTTTTTTGGGTTGAAAAAGGTGGTAACGAAAAATTAGAAGAAAGATTAGCTCTCAGACCAACTTCTGAAACAGCTTTTTATACAATGTTTTCATTATGGATTCGTTCTTATAAAGATTTGCCTTTTAAAACATATCAAAGAGCAAATGTTTATAGGTATGAAACAAAATCAACAAGGCCTTTTTTGAGATCAAGAGAATTTTATTGGATTGAAACCCACTGTGCTTTTGAAACAAAAGAAGAGGCTTTTCAAAGCGTTTTAGATGATATTGAAACTACTAAGCGAGTTGTTTTTGAAATATTTGGTGTTCCAACAATTGTTTTTGAAAGACCAGCTTGGGATAAATTTGCTGGTGCTGGAAGAACATTTGGTGCTGACGCTATTACTCCTCAAGGAAGAGTGGTACAACAGCCTAGCACACACATGATAAATAATCATTTTCCAAAAGTTTTTGGAGTAAAATATTTTGATAAAAATGAGGTTGAAAAAACTCCTTTTACAACTTGTTATGGACCTTGTATTTCAAGAATAATGGCTTCGGTAATATTAACTCATGGTGATAATAAAGGATTAAAATTTCCTTTTGAAATAGCACCAAAACAAATAGTAATTATTCCTATTCTTTCAGAAAAAGATCCAAATGTTTTAAAAAAAGCTTTTAAATTTAAAAAAGAATTAGAAGAAGCTAATTACAGAGTTGAATTAGATGATGGTGATAAAAGACCTGGAGAAAAATTTTATTATTGGGAAATGAAAGGCGTTCCACTAAGAATAGAAATAGGGCCTCGTGATTTAAAAGAAAAAAAGTTTTTATTATATAGAAGAGATACAGAAAAAAAAGTTTTAATTAATGAAAAAGATTTGTTAAAAGAAATAGAAAAAAATGGTTTTGAATTAAGTAAAAATTTGAAGAAAAAAGCAATTAATAATTTTGATGGATTAATAAAAGATGTTAAAAATATTAATGAAATAAAAAAAATTGTTGGAAGAGGAATTGCAAGAGCAAATTTTTGTAGTGTTGAAAAAGATGGTTTGGGTTGTGCTGAAATAATTGAAAAAGAATCCGGTGGAAAAATAAGGGGGACAAGAATTGATGTTAAAGAAAATTTTATTGGAAATAAAAAGTGTGTTATTTGTGGAAAAAAAGCCACTAAAGTAGTTTACATTGCAAAAGATTATTAAATTTAAAAAGAATTTAATCATTTTGTTTTTTTATTCTTTATTCGTTATAAGCCAGTTCAAAAAATTCTTTGAAAGAAATTCCTTCTCCAAGATTTTTCAAAATTTGTTCTTTTTCCTTTAATAATTCGTAATATTCTTTTTCTTTGCAAGAAAAAGTTTGTTTTATTTTTTCTTTCAATCTTTTAGAATCATTTTTTAATTCAATTAATCCGTTAGAATAATTCAAAAGAAATAATTTTTCTAATTTTATTTCTCCGCAATCTTTTTTTACTTCACATATTTCTGTTATTTTTCTTTCTTCTCTCCTACTTTTTTTGTTATCAATTTTTGTAATTCTTTTTTGAACTATTATTAAATCAAGTGTTTTCAAAGCATTTTTTTCAATACCAAAAGTATTTAGTCTTTCTAAAGCATCTTCAGCACTTTCAGCATGAAAAGTAGCATAACTTCCTTTTGCTTGTCCTGCTAACATGGTATTAATGAATGCGTGTGCTTCTTTCTTACTTCTAATTTCTCCAACTATTACTCTGTCTGGTCTCATTCTAAAAGTATTTTCTATTAGTTTTTCTAATCCAATATTCAATTGTTCTGCAGTATTCAATTTTACTATATGTTCTTGTGGTAAAACAATTTCTGGGGTCTCTTCTACTACTATAATTCTTTCATCTTTTGGCAAAAAACAAAATAATGAATTTAATGTAGTCGTTTTTCCAGAACCAGTATTTCCACAAACCATTATTGAGGATGAAGTTTGCATTACCAACCACAAAAAAGCCATTGCTTCTGTGTTAATAGTGTTAAAATTTATTATGTTTGTTGGTGTTAAAGGATTTTCTTTAAATTTTCTTATAGTAACATTTATTCCTGTGAATGCTATTGGATCCATTGAAGCATTCAATCTTGAACCATTACTTAAAGTTGCATTTAAAATTGGATTATTAAAACTGATTTGTCTTCCTAATGGTGAAGAAATTTTGTTTATTATTGTTTTTATTTTTTCGTCAGAATTAAAATAAATATTGCTTGTAAGCCAACCAAAAATATTATGGTATAACATTAAAGGTTTATCTTTTCCATTGATAACAATTTCTTCAAAATCAGGATCTTTCAATAATGGTTCTAAAATGCTATTTCCTAGCATTTCCCATTCTAAAACTAGTGAAATTTTTTCTCTTTGTTCTTTTTTTAACAACACATAATTTTCTAAACAAAATTCTTTTATAAGAAAATAAATGTCTGATTTTGTTTTAACATATTTTATTGTTTCTTTTAAATTTTCAGAAATATTTGAAAAAATTTTTTTTTCTTTCTCATTGAAAATTGGAAAATCTAACAAAAAATAGTTTTTGTCCCTTTTTTTTACAATTTGCCCACTTTTACAAATACTAATTTGTTTAGAAAAATCTGTTTCAATAACACAAAACCCAATGTTATTCATCATATGATTATTTGAAAAAAAACTACTTTAAAAAATAAATTAAAATTAAGACAATTAACGTATTTTTTTTTAAAAAATTTTTAAAATGGTTAATTTTTCGAACCACTAACCATTATATATTACTTATTCTATTATAACATTGGGTTATCACCCCGATTTCTACGTTACATAGGTAAAGGCAAGAAGGCAAAGGAGGAAAGAAAGCATCTTTTTAATCGCTTTCTTTCTTCTTAAAAAAATTATTTTTTTACCAACTTATTTTGTCGCCTATTTTTATTTTTTTTGCTTTTTCATTTGGCATTTCAATAACGTATTTGGCTGGTTTTTTTGGGGTATAATTTGGTGTAAAAGGTAATAATGTTATTTTGTCAACAACTTTCTTTTCTTTGTTTAAAAATAAAACATCTATTGGGAAGAAGACAAAGATCATGTGTATTGAACAACCAATAATGCTTTCTTTTGGAAAATCAAATATTAATGCATAATCAAATTTTTTTGTGTCTTCAAACATTAGTCCTTTCAATCTTTGCCAAGAAGTGTTTGCAAATCTGACTTTTATTCCTATTTTCTTTTCATTTACTTTTAACATATAATCCAATCCTATTTTAATAATTCTAATGCGGGTACTTTTATTTCTTCTAAAATTTTTTTTGTTTTTGTTGGATTATTTTTTTTCTCTAAAAATCTTTTTTTTTCTAATTCTTTAGTCATTTCATCTATTTCTGTCATCTTTTTTCTTAAATTAAGAATCATCTCTTCCATTTTGTCATTTTTGCTATTTTCCATGTATATATTATTGCTTTTCTGAATAAAAACTTTAGTGCCTCTTTTAGAGGCACTGTAAAAATAGATTTTTATTGTATTTTTACTTTTTTTGTTTTTTCTTCTTTTTTGTGATTTAATTTTGGTGCGTTCAATTCTAGTATTCCTTGGTTTAGTTTTCCGGTTACTTTTTCAGCTATTATTTTTTGTGGCATAGGTATTGCTCTTGAAAAAGAACTTGCTCTCATTTCATATCTGTAATAATCTTTTTCACTTTCTTTTTTTTCTTTTTTAGTATTTGCTTCTATTTTAATATAATCTTCGTGTGCATCAACATTAATATTTTCTTTGTCTATTCCTGGCAATTCTACTTTAATATTAATTTCTTTTCCTTTGTCAATTACATTAATTAATGGCATTCTTACTTCTGGAAATTTAATACTTTGAATTGGTTCAAAAAAATCTTCTAAAAAGTTCTTTTTCATTACTCTGAACGGATCATAAAAATCTACTTCTTTTTTTTCCATAAAACCACCTCTTAATAATAAATTTTTATTATAAAACTTTTTTTAAATTTTACGATAATGGTTGGATAATTTTTATTATCCTTTTTATTTTAGTACTTCTTTTGTTTCATTACTCCAAAATATTAGGTCTAATTCAGAAAAATTAATTTTTTTTCTTTTGCAATATTTTTTCATTTTTTCTTCTATTTCCAAATACTTTTTTTTACTAAGATTTTTTGGTATTTCTTTTATTATATTGTATTTAACCAAATTTTTTAATATGTGTCTATCTAATATGGATATTTCTTCATAAAAACCAATATTTCTCAAAAAATGACTTGCTTCTTTCATTCCAAATCCATTAACTTCTTTTAACAAAAATTCTCTTGTTTGTAATGGTTTTTTTGGCAAACCATTTTTTTTTAAAATATTTTTTATTTTTTCTTTTGGAAATTTTGTTTGAACTTCTTCTAATCTTTTTGCCTTTGTTTTATAAAATCTAATAGTTTTTAAAAAATTTTCTTTTTCTTTATAAGAACCTTTGTCCAACAAATTATGTTTTTTTAATAATTCTATGCTTTTCATTGCTCCTCTTGCTGTGCTTTGTGGTGTCAAAATACAATAACACATTTCTTCAAAAATTTTTTCGCTTTTTTTCCAATTGTTTTTGAATTCTTTTAATGCTCTTCTTATTTCTTTTTTGTATTTCATTTTATCCCATTATTAGTTCTTTCACATTACCCATTGATTCTACATATTCTTCTAATAATAAAACATGTTCTTTTTCAAATTTTGTTAATTCTTCAAAAAATTCTTTTATTATTCCAATAGTTTTTTTTCCTGCTTTTTCATAAAATTCTTGTGCTTGTTTTTCTCTCCATAACGCGTATAATAATACTGTCATTTCTTCTTTTCCTATCTTAGTATTAATTATTTTTTTCCCAATATTATTAGAAAATTTAATTTTTTTCAATTCTTTTTTGCTTTTTAACATTTCTTGTAATTCTCTTATTTTTTCTAAATGCATTTCTTCTTCTTTTTTTAGGAATAAAAAAAAAGATTCTAATTCATTTCCATTATTTTTCTTAGCTTCTTTTTCATAAAATTCTTTGCTTGTAATCTCAATATTTTCAGCCAAATCCAATGTTTTTAGAATAGTTTTTTTTGAATCCTTTTTTAACTCTTTTATTGTTTTTAATATTTCTTTTGTTTTTACAAAATCCATTTTTTTCCACCAGCCCAAAATAACAATTTATTTATATAATAATTATTTTTTTAGAATTATTAATTATCTTGTTTTATTTGTTTTTAATCATTTTGTTTGACATTTTGTACCAACACATTTTTTAAATAAAACTAACCTCTTTTAATATTATTATAAGGTGTTTTTATTGTTAGAATCAATTGCTTTTATTCCAGACGGTAATAGGCGTTTTGCAAAATTGTCTAAGATTTCTCTTTTAGAAAGTTATTCTATAGGTACTAAAAAGGCTTGGGAGGTTCTTGATTGGCTCACAAAATATCCTTCTATTAGGGTTGGTACTTTTTATACTTTTTCTTTAAAAAATTTTCAAAGATCTAGTTTAGAATTAAAGATTTTAATGCGAATCTTTGAAAAAGAGTTGAATAAGATTAAAGATCAAAAAATATTACAAGATAATGGTATTGCTTTAAAATTTATTGGTAGAAGAGAACAATTTCCAAAAAGGATTCAGCAAAAAATGCGTGATGCTGAAAAGTACTCTTCTCAATTCAAGGATAGAACAATTAATCTTGCTCTTGGTTATGATGGTCAGACAGAAATTATTGATGCTGCTCAAAAATTTGCTATTGATGTTCAAAAACAAAAGATTCTTCCAGAAACTCTTTCAACAGAATCATTCAAAAAATATTTATATGCTGATTTCAAAGAACCGGATATTATTATTAGAACTTCTAATGAAAAAAGATTATCTGGTTTTTTGACTTACCAATCAGCTTATTCCGAATTAGCATTTATTAACAAATATTGGCCACAAATTCAACAAAATGATGTTGAAAAAATTATTGATGATTATAATAATAGGCAGAGAAGGTTTGGAAAATAATTTTTTATTTTTGAATAAAAAAACATTTTTTTTAAAATATTGTTGGATTAATCTTTGTTACGTGTTTTTAAAATTATTTTGATTACTTTTTATATTATTGATTACTTTTGCAAAGCAAAAAAATAAAAAATTTTTCTAGTGTAGGAACCCTTTTCTTTTGAAAAGCGTTCACGGAAAAGTTTTTTTGGTTTAAGAACTCTTTTCTTTTGAAAAGCGTTCACGGAAAAGTTTTTTTGGTTTAAGAACTCTTTTCTTTTGAAAAGCGTTCACGGAAAAGTTTTTTATTACAAGTCTTTTGCAAAGCAAAAAAATAAAAAATTTTTCTAGTGCAGGTCTTTTGCAAAGCAAAAGAAGTGCAGCCCCATCGTCTAGTGGTCAAGGATGCAAGCTTCTGGAGAGCTTTTAAAAAAAGCTCTAGCAAAATTGCTCGGAATTAGCTTGGGACCCCAGTTCAAATCTGGGTGGGGCTATAATATTTTTTTATGATGATTCTGCAATAGTATATATTGCATTATCCCAACTTGTTACTCTAAATATAATTATTTCAGAATCATAACTTAATATTTCACAACTAGGAGAATTACATTCAATTCCATCTTTTAATACTTGTGGATTTGTAATTTCTAATCCAGTTAAATAAAGAGTAATATTAGCATCAATATTTAAAGAAGGTATAGCAGTAGAATTTAAATAAACAGAATTTTGTTCAATTATAATATTATTTGATAAATTTGTAAAAGAGGATGAATCAATACTACTTGCAGAGTATGCGCAACCAGTTATTTCTTGGCAAGCTTCAAGTGAAATTTGTGCTTCGCAAGTAACTGTTCCAGTACAAGGGTCTCCGAACCATGAACAACCTGAATAATTCCAACAACTATTATAGTTGTTTAAATCTTCGCATCCGCTTCCTGTTCCTTCACAAATTCCTTCTTCCCAACCTAACGACCATTCACAACCTGAATAATCATTACACCACATACTATTTGTTGCTCCTTCGCATCCGCTTCCTGTTCCTTCACAAATTCCTCCTTCGCTTCCCCACCATCCACCACAAACACTACAACTAGATTCATTAATACAATCATCACAAGAAAATGATCCTTCTACACAACCTGGCCCGGGAGCATACATGCAAGAAATAGGATTTGGTGTCCAATTACATCCTGAAGGATATTTCATATAAATACATTCCCATTCATCCCATGCTCCTGTACAACTTCCTCCGCCTACATCTTCACAAACTCCAGGAATCCAAGTGTCGCATCCTGTTGGGTATATGTTATTAAGACATTCTGATTCATCATAAGCATTACTGCAATCTCCTCCACTGACATCTATACAAGAATGTTCTGGCCAAGTACATTGTCCTCCGCGGTTTTCATATCTAGTACATTGTTCTTCATTCCAAGACCCACCCCATTGAGAACAATTTGAATTATCTGGTGTTCCTTCGCATATACTGGTCTCATTCCAATAAATTTCTCCGACTCCACTACGAACAATTTTTAATCCTTTTAAATTTTTGTTATAACTAGCTCCAGTATCTGTAAAAGAATTTGAAAAATTGAGTATAAGTGTTCCTGAATCGTGATGTGGGTCTCCAGATCCATAATTAATATCTATCTCAATATTTGATAAATCTAAATTTTGGGAAATTATATTAACATTTCCTCCTACTCCTCCATAATTTCCATTCCCACCAATAGTATTTATTTTCTTTATATTGGAATTAGTTAATGTTATTGTTCCTCCTGCTCCGCCTGGTCCACTACTTGATCCACCTGTTGCTGTTATTGTTGTTGTATTTGAATCAGTTAATGTTATTGTTCCACCAGCTCCTGCTGTTGCCCCATAAGCGCCATTTCCTCCTAAAGAAATTATTGTCACAATATTAGAATCTGTTAATGTTATTGTTCCTCCCGCTCCTCCAGCACCTTGGTGTCCTCCTGATCCGCCTGTTGCATCAATAGTTATTATAACTGAATTATTTGCTGTTATTATTCCACCTGCTTTTCCACCACTATATGTGCCATTTCCTCCTTTTGCTGTTATTGTCTCTATAATTGAATTAGTAAGTGTTACTGCCCCAGCTATCTCACCTGGTCGATTAAAATGTCCTGCTCCCCCAGTTGTGGTTATTGTTTCTACATTAGAATCTGTTATTGTTACTGCTCCTCCTTCACCAGGAGTACTATACGTGTTCCATCCTCCCGTTGTATTTATTGTTGTTATATTAGAATTATTAGTTACTGTTACTGTTCCTCCTGAGCCTGCTGTGTTTGAGCCTCCTCCTCCGATTGCACTTACTGTTCCAACAACATTAATGTTAGATAACGATAATCCTGTATAAGCAGCTATTCCTTCTGCACCATCTGCGACAATATTTCCTGTTATTGTGTGACTGTTACCATTTATTAATATATTATTTGATTCAATTATCAAACAATTTTCGCCAGAACCAATATCATTTTCCAAAAAATAAATTTTTTCAGCATCTAATGTACCACAATTTGATAATAATTCACTTTGTTGAGTTAAATAAACATCAATATTTTTGTCACTATTAGCGTTTATTGTTATGTTATTTGAATCATAACCTAATTTTGAAAAATCACAAGAATAAACCCCTCCATTAAAATCAATTAATGTAGGAGATTCTTGGTTAGTAAAATTATGTGTTTCATCATTACAATTAATATTAAAATCAGTTAAATGTAAATTAGTGGAAGAATTTTTTATGTTAAACATTATTTCATATGTTCTTGATGAAGTTGGTAGAATCAAATTAGATAAATTTTTTGGAGTTGCTTCATCAACACAATCAACAACAATATTTGTTGTAACCTGTTTTTCTAAACCATATTTAGAAGTATAATAAATTGTTATTTCACAAGTTTTCATTTTACCTTCAAAACCAACACAAGAACAGTTATCATCCAAACTATTTAAACTAAAAATTTTTTCAACACTTTGAGTCAAAATAGTATTTGGATAATCTATGTTAACACCATTAATACTCAAACTTTTTATTGTTAGTGTTTCATTAGAATTGTTTGATAAAACAATTAAACCATTTCCTTCATTATCAACAATTGTTTCACTGATGCTAATTATTCCTGTGATTGAACTAATCTTTGTTGTTGTAGAAGAAATATTTTGTGTATCATCAAAAACATTTGTTAACAAGCTAACAACAACCAAACCAATAACAACAATTACTCCTATTATTGTCAGATATTCTATTGTTCCTTGTGCAACAAATTCTTTTTTAATATTTTTTTTCAATTAGACACCTAAATACTTTTAAAATATAATTTTTTTATTAAATTTTGTTTTCTACTTTATATATAATTTGTTTATAGTATTTATATATTTTGTTGTTTTTTTTTTATTGTGTTTGCCAGGTTAATATTGGATAATTATTGTCTCTTGTAGTCCAATTTCCGTCTATTCCCCATGTCCATGAACTTAATGGTGAATTACTAGAATTATAATAATATGTTTCATTATTTGTTGTTGATGTACAACCAATATTACCATCGCGATAACAATTGGATTGCCCACTTAATATTGTATCCCAATATGAATTTGTGATTGTTCCACTGGAAAATCCAACTAACCCACCAACTGAATTGTCGCCAGTTACGTTTCCTGTTGCATATGCGTTTTCAATTGTTCCTGTTTCATATTGTATTCCTATTAACCCACCAGCAAACCAACTAATATCATTTATGTTTCCTATTGCATAAGAATTTTCAATTTTGGCACCTGTTTGTACTCCTGTAATTCCTCCAACACTATTATTTCCTGTATTTGTTCCTATTGCATAAGTGTTAGAAATAAGTCCTCCTTGTTGGTATCCAACTATTCCTCCAATGCCTCCGTCTTCACCTGTTTTGTTTCCTGTTGAATAAGATTTTTCAATTAACCCGCCCATTTGTCTTCCGGATATCCCTCCAACTCCATAATATCCTTCTATATTTCCTATTGTGTATGAAGTTGAAATTGTTCCATAAGAATTTCCCACTAACCCTCCAGTATTATGCCCTCCTATTGTATTTCCTGTTGTATAAGAATTTGTAATTATTCCTTTTAAACTTCCTACTAATCCTCCAACAGTATTGCCCCCAGTTACATTTCCTGTTGTGTAAGAGTTTGTGATTGTTCCACTAATTTGATATCCTATTAACCCCCCAATTTCATCTTCGTAACCAGTTACGTTTCCTGTTGCATATATATTTTCAATTGTTCCGTTTGTTATTCCTGCTAAACCTCCAACATATCTTCTTCCAATAACATTTGCATCTATTACACCAATATTTGAAATGTTTCCTATTGTGTAACCAAATAATCCAATATTTGAAACAAGAGGAAGATTTACTTTTAGGTTTAAAATGTTTTTATCATTTCCTTCTAAATTTCCTGCTAAATATGGTATGTAAAGTCCTTCGTTTCCAGTAAGATCTAAATTATTTTGTATTTTAAAATTTAGAGAAGAATCTTGCCCAAAAATTAATAATTTTTCTAAATCTGAAACATTATTTATTAAATAATATTCTCCTTCTTTTGTTAAATAATTATCAACATCAAAAAATTTGTCATTTTCAATCCAAAAATCAAAATTTTCGTTTGTTAGAGCACCAATTGTTAAAATATTTTCTCCATTTATTAAAACATTTTCATAATCATAATAAGAATTTTCAATTGTTCCACCACTTTTTAAACCAACTATTCCTCCCATATTAGAAGGGCTAGTTATGTTTCCTGTCATGTAAGAATTTTCAATCGTACCACCATAGTGAACTCCTGTTATTCCTCCGGTACCATTACCACCAATAATTGTTCCTGTGAAATAAGAATTATTTATTGTTCCGTTATATTGGACTCCTGTTATCCCACCAGCGCTGAAAGAAATACTTGTGATTATTCCTGTTGCATAATTATTTTCAATTAACCCATTTTGTATTCTGCCTGCAAAACTTGTAGTATAACCAAGACCAACAATATTAATGTCAATCAAACCAATATTTTTTATTTTGCTTTCAGAATCTAAGTACGCAAACAAACCAATATACGAATCATCGGGTTTATTTATTTTCAAATTACTTATTGTATGTTCATTTCCATCAAGAATTCCTGTAAATATTGAATAATTCCACCCTGTTCCATATCCTATTGGTTCGAAATCATCTCCTATTCCTTCATAATTACTTGTTTTATTACTCAAATTATTAATTAAAATAAAATTAGCATCAAGGTAATATCTAACATTATTTAATTGGTTCCAATCACATATTTGATATGGTGTTTCTTCTTCTCCTGTTCCACCAAAAAAATCTATTCCTTCTCCATTAATACATGCTATACATTCTCCCTCAAACAAAAATTCTCCTTCTTCACAATCACTCCAATAAGCGTAGACAGTAATGTTGTTATCTATAATAGTGTTTGTAGTAAATTCTGTTCCTCCCCCATTAATTTGAGTGTACCATCCTCCAAAAATATATCCTTCTTTTTGTGGTTCTGTTGGTAATTCTTCTATTGTTGTTTCTGGTGGTATAACAATCATACTTGTTGGGTTAGCATTTGTGTCAGCTTCTTGACTATCAAAAGAAACTATGTAAATTATTTCTTCTTCTATTTTTTCTATAAATTTTTTTGTTGGTTCTACTGTTTCTGCACAATCAATTGTTATTGTTCCTAAGTTAATGGTTTTTTCCAATCCATAATTAGTAGTGTATTCTATTATTATTGTATAATTTTTTGTTGTTCCATCGCAATTAGCAATATTTTGTAATTTGAATCCCATTTGTGAACCCATTGGTAAAGAGTAATCATAATTGTGTTCTTCATCATCAATAATAATAGTGTTTATTGTTAAGGTTTCTGGATTAGAATTTTTTAAAACTAGTAAGCCATTAGAATCTAATCCTGCAACAGAATCCATTATTGTTATTCCGCTTGTTCCTGTTTGTCCTTTTATTTGTCCTAGTGATTGTCCTATTTGTTGGTTGTCAAACAATTCCATTGTTAATCCTACTACCACTAGTCCAATAACAACTATTATAGCAATAATAATTAGATATTCAATTGTTCCTTGTGCAATTATTTTTTTTCCAAAGGTTTTTTGTTTTAATGAAAAAAAATCTTTTATTATTTTTTGGATTTTATTGGAAAAAAACATGTATTAATAGAGTGTTTTGAGATTTATAAAAATTTGTTTTTGTATTATAAATTAAAACATTGTTTTTTTAGCTTCTTGCTATTCCAAGTAATGTTTTTGCCATGAACCAGTATGCTGGTTTTTTTGCTAGTTTTCCAATAAACTTGCTTGGTTCGTCCATGTTTCCTTCTTTTTCTAAAAATTCTTCTATTCCTTTTGATTTTAATTTTTCAAATAATTTGTTTATTTGTTCGTTGCTTAATTCGTTAACATATTTTCTTATTTTCCAATGCATTCTCAATTCCTTGTTTATTTCTTTCAAATTTTTTTCGTAATCGCTTAATTTAGATTTTTTTTTGATTGTGTTAGCAATTGTTTCTCCCAAAATATTTCCTGCTCTCATCCCGAATACTACTCCTCCTCCCGTGTTGTGTAATAATATTGGTCCCATTCCGCCACAAAACATTTGTGTTTCTGGAATTTCAACATCATACACATATTTTGTTGTAGGGTTAATTTTGTTTATTTTTTTAACTTTTAATAAGATTATGCCTTGTTTTATTAAATTATTAATAAATTCGTTTTCACATACATTATTTTTTGTGGCTAATTTTAATCTTTGATAACCTAAGTTATTATAATCTTGAATATTGCTTCCAAAAATGGATTTCATTTCTTGTGATTTAATAGATTGTGTACTTAGTAATTCTATTGGTAAACTAATTGTTTCTCTACTTTTCTTGTTTTCTAAAAAAGCCAAGCATTTTGATTTCATTTCTGGAAATATATCAATCAACTTTTTTATATCTTGTATTCTTGAGAAGACAATTCTATAACTTGGTTGTAATTTAACTTTTTTTTCAAGAATTGTGTGTTCTTTTTTATTCTCGCTTTCAATTGATGGGAATAAATTTAGTTGCATTGAAATAATTATTAAATCGCTAATAAGTTTTTTACTAATTGTTTTTGCTGATAATTCAATAGAATCATTCCTTGAATTTTTTCCAATTCGAATTCTTAAAGTTCCATCACCTCTAAAATAACCTTTTAAAAATTCAATTTTTAGTTCATCCTCAACATTAAAAATAATCCAAGGGACTTGTTTATTCTTAGCACCTCTTCCTGTATCAATAATCTCAAATAATTTCATAGCTATTGTTCCACCAAATGTAATTGATACTGCCGATTCTTTTTTTGTTAAAGGATTAAATTTTATAGTTGGTTTTTCAGCTTTAATTCCAAGACTTTTTTCTATACAAAACAATGCATCATTAACAACTCCTTTTTTAATGTCATTCATTCCAAAAGTCATAGTTAAATTATTATTTTTAAATGATCCTTCTGCTATAAAATATCCAAGAAGTCTACAAAATTCAGGCGTAATTTGTAATTTGTTTTTATAATTAAACTTACTTTTCTTAATCGAGATTATTGAATTATCAGGCAATATTCCTTTTTCTATAAACTTGTTTAATGGGATTATATTATTATACCAGTGTTGAGTAATTTTGTTTTTATTTACTTCTAAATAATTAGAATAAATCTTTTCTTTTTCTCCTAATATTTGTATTTGTTTTGAAAATTCTTTATCATGTACTAAAAATTCTTTTATTAGATTAATTTCATGAATCATTTTTCCTTTTGGAATATTTGCATTTAATGCAATAATATCTTTTCCTGGAATAATTTGATTTGTGTATTTTTCTTCAAAACCATTTTGTGTAACAACCATTATGCTGTGGCTTGCAGTGGCTTTAACCTTATATCCTTTTTGTAATTCGACTTCGTATAAATCTTCTTCAATTTTATGCCTAAGCATTGTCTTTATGGTTCTAAATTTATTTGTATTAGCATTTCTTGAGGGTGAAAATGCTTTGATTTCATTCTTAGTAGATACTATTTCATTATTTTCTGAAATAATAATCTCGTTTTCAGGATTGGTTAGTTCTTTATCAACTAATTCACCTATTTTATTATTCCTAATAAATCCGTTGTCGTCCATTAACAAAATAGGCTCTTCATAATCAATACTAGTTGCTTTTGTTTGGAATGCTGCATCTCCAACTAATGCTAAATTTTCTTTTTGTATTCCTTCTAATGGTGCTCCGTATGGAATCAATGATGATTTTGTAGAATATACTTTTACATTTGGCATTTTTTCTGTTAAAAATTGTTTAAAATTTTTAGTAACATCTTCTCCTAAAATATTTCCTAATCCAATTTTTGCTTTTTTTTCATCTATTGGTATTACCCATGCAAAAAATCCTTTTGCATAATCTCCTAAGTATAATTGAACATATTCTTTTTCAAATTCTCCTATGCACGTTGATTGTATTGTATGAACAAAATTGTTTCTATTTGTTTGTGTTCCAATCAAATGTCTTACAGTAGAATTAACTCCGTCTGCTCCCACAATATATTCTGCTTTTCTCATTTCTCCTCTCCCGTTTGCTTGTACAAAAAGAGTATTTTTTCTAACATCCAATAATTTGGTGTTAGTTGCTACATGAATATTCATTTGTCTTGCTTTTTTTAATAATTCTAAATCAAATTTTTTTCTGTCTAAAACATAAGCGATTGTTTCTGGTCTAGTGATTTTTAATTCTGTTCCATTTGGAGAAAAAATTTTTGCTCCTCTTATCTTGTTTTGTATTGTTTCTTCAAAATTAATTTTTTGTTCTTCTAAACCTTTTCTTGATACTAATCCTGAACAGTTTTCTGGTGAACCAATTTCTTCATGTTCTTCTAAAATGATAGAATCAAAACCCTCTTTTTTCAATTTTATTGCTGTTATCAATCCAGCTGGTCCTGCTCCTATTATTGCTGCAGTATTCATATTACAAATTAGTGCTCTTTAAAGCTTATTAATTTAATCAAATCTTGTTCTTTATATTTTTTTAATTACCCTTTGTACTTCCAATCCTTTTTCTTTTCTTCTGGTTTTAATAATTTTTCTTTCATTTTTCCTATTGGGTTGTTTTTTCCAAAATCATTTTTGTTATTTTTTAAAACAAAGAAACCTATTCCACAAATCAATATTATTATTAGTATAATAATTATTAGAATTATGAAAAACATTCCATTTTCTTTAACAATACTTATTTTTTCATTAGCCTTTAATATTATTGGTGGTGAAGCAAATAAGTCAATAACATTATTATCCATTAATGTATTTGCATCTTCTTCTTTTACATCAATACTGTAAAAAATTTTTTTAATATCTTTTGTTATTAAAAATTCTATTACTGGATCATCTTCTATTATGTTAAAATCTGTGTTTGAAAATATTTTTGATGCGTTTTCAACAAACTCTTTTGGAATAACTTCTACTATAATATAATCTTCTTCTCCTAATTCAAAACTCAATTCTATTTGTGCTCTATATTCTTCTCCAATTTTTATTATTGTTATTTTTCTTTCAACATTTCCTTCTAAAATATTATTTTTTGCTTGTTCTAATTGTTCTCCTATTAATCCAATTCCTGATAATAACAATGTTAAATTTTCTTTTTCGTATTCATAATTCTTGCTCTCAACATTTTCGAAAACAATTTTTTCATTTATATTATCATAAATGCTTTTTGCTTCTTCTGCTTTTGTTTTTGAAACAGTATTATTATCTGTTTCTTCTGCTTCTTCTAATAAGTCATCTGCTCTTTGTTTTTCTCCTAGCATTTCTTCGCTTAGTTTTAATCCTCTTTCTTCATAATATTTTATCAAGTCGTCTACTATTACTTTTTTTGTTTTCGCATCATTAATTGCTTTTATTCTTTTTTGTTCTTCTGTTAACAAGTTTTCTATTGTTATTGTAGTAGTTTTTTGTGATTGGTTTCCTGCTTCATCAATAGCACTTACTTTTAATGAATATGTTCCATTAGCAATTTTTGTTGTGTCCAAATTAAAATAATATTTGTTTCCACTTTTGGTAGGGTTATGTTTTACTGAATTTAATTCGAATTCAACGCTCTTAATATTTTTATTATCAGTAATATTTGCTGATATTTCTCTTGTTTCTTTTAATGTTGAATCTATAACATTCCATTGTATTGTTGGTAATTCGTTGTCAATATAAATGGTTTTTGTTTTTGTTTCAACATTACTAGCAATACATTGAAATTCTATTCTCTCATTATTACCATTAATACTAATATTTTCTTCTATGAAATCAGTGTTGTCTTCTTCACTACTCAAATTTTGTAGTGATTCCCAGCTTCCATCATAATATCTATATCTTATTTTTGCGTCATCAACTTCTTCTTCCCAGTTACAACTAATTAGTAAATTGTCTCCACCTTTAACATATTCAACGCTTGTTCCACTTCTTTTTATTGTTAGTTCGCAAGAACATGATTGTGGTGTTCCTGAAATAGTTGAACTAAAACTACTTTTATTACCTGCATTGTCAATTGTCTTTATTTTGAAAGAGTAATTAGTCCCATTTGTTAAACCTGTAACAGTTTTACTAGTGCTTGTTGTTGTGGCATACAAATCACCATTCTTGTAAACTTCATATTCTTTGTTTCCTGATAAATTATCTGCTGTTGGTGCATTCCAACTAACAGTTACTTCTTTATTTCCATTACTAACACTCAATCCTGTTGGGGGTGCTGGTGATGTTCCATCATAATTAATTGTAGTGGTAACTGGCCCTGCAGTATTTCCAAATTTGTCATTTATTTTTACATAAATTGTTTTAGTTCCATCATCATTATTACAATCATAACTACTTGAGACAATATTAAAATCATTTATAGTAGAATTATAATTTCTTTCAAACCAATTGCTACCATTACTACAACTAAAAAATATTTTGTCTGGGTTATCTTCTTCTAAAGAAATTGTAAATGTTGGCATTACACTATTAGTATACGAACCAATTCCGGAATAATCATTTAACACGCCTAATAATAATGGTTCAGTAATATCAACTATGAAAGAAATTGTTTTGGTTGAAATATTTCCTAAATCATCATTTGCATCTACAACTAGAACATAATTTCCTTCTTCAAGAGTCCAATCAATTTGGCTAGAATAAATATTTTTATCACTTTCATTTAACGAATAAGTTATTTTTCCATTATATTTACCAACATTAGCATCAACTGCTTCAATAGTTATTGCGAAAACATTATTATCGTAATAGTTTTCATCTGTTACTCCATTTACTGTTATTACTGGCCCAGTAGTATCAAGAATTATGGTATCACTCTTAGTATCATAAACCAAATTATTTTTGGTGTGTAAAAAAACTTCTTTTCCCCCATCATCACCTGTAAGAGTAATATCAATATTAATATCATCTAATTCTGAAAGTATCCACTCACAATTATTATTATTGTCTGATAGAGTAACACAATAATTGATATCTTCAGTATTTAGTATTCTAGCTATAACATCATTATCATTAGTGTGTGTTTCTCCGCCATTGATTGTTATGCTTGGTTCTGCTAAAACGTTTCCACTAAAAAAAATTATTCCTATTAAAATTAGTATTATAAAAAATTTTTTGTCCAACCAAACACCCAATTTCTACTTTGTTCTAACAAAATCAGTAAGAAAGAGTTTTTATACTTTTTGAAATCCTTTTTTTAAAAAAAACTTTGAATTGTTTTTTATATTATAATAATTTTTTTTCTTGTACCATCATAATTTTAATACTCTGTTAATATTACTTATTTCATGTTATCAAATATCTTTTGGCTGGTAATACTTACTTTTGTTCCTACTTTAGAATTAAGGTGGAGTATTCCTATTGGTATTTTTTCTGGTTCTATTAATACTCCTTTTGGTGTTTTTAATGGCTTTGGAATGGATCCTTTAACTGTTTTTTTAATTTGTGTTATTGCTAATATGATTTTGGGTCCGATAGCATATTTTTTTGCTACTAGAATAGTTTTTGTTTTCACAAAAATTCCTTTTATTAAAAAATTGTATGATTGGTGGTGTTCAAAGTTATTAAAGAAAAAGGATTTTGTTGATAAATATGGTGTGTTTGCAATAATTTTTTTTGTTGGAATGCCTTTGCCTGGTTCTGGTTCTTGGGGTGGTGCTTTTTCTGCTTCAATATTAAATATAAAATTCAAAGATTATATTATTGGTAATACTATTGGAGTAATAATCGCTGGTATAATAATATTCTTGTTAACAATTGGGGCTTTTTCTTTTTTTGGAATCTAATTTTCTAAGTTTTTTATTACTTAATTTTAAAAAGGTTTTGTATTACAATTGTAATACGTGATTTTATGAGTATGGTTTTGGTTCAAGCAAGATTGCCTAAAAAATTGGTTAAAGAAATTGATAAAATTGTTAATTTTGGAAATTTTGAGAATAAATCAGATTTCATTAGAGGTGCAATTAGAAAAATGGTTTTTGAAGAACAATTAAAATCGATTAGTTTGGAAAAAAGTTCGGTTAAAGAAGTTCGTGAGATAAGAAAAAAATTATCTATTAAAAAAAGTGAATTACAAGAAATTAATTCTTTGAAGTAATTCTATTGGTTTTAATGCAATTATTTTTGTTTTTGTAAATACTAATAATTTTTTGTCTCTGGTTATTAAAATCAAATTATTATTTATACAAATACTTGTATGTAAATAATCAAAAAAACTTATTTTGTAATTATTATCTATTTCGAATTTTCTTGCTAAATTATAATCTTCATTTGTTGCTTTTAAAAAAATTATTTTTTCATTTCTAAAAAAATCTCTTTTTTTTAAAAATTCTGTTTCACTTAATTTGAATTGCATTTCTTTTAATATAAATCCAGAATAAAAAATATCAAATTTTTTTTCAAATAATAATTTTTCTATTAATTTTTTTGATTCATTAAATTCTTCGTTTTTTTCATTTTTGTTAAAAATGTTTAACCAAATACATGTATCTAAATAAATTCTCATATTGTTATTGTTTTATTTTCTTTTAAAAATTTGTGCCTAGTTTCTTGCCGCTGTTAAAATTTTTTCTAAGTATTCTATAAAAATTGTTGCGTAACAACCTTTTTTCAAATAAAATTCTATCCAAAAATTGTTTTTCTTGTTAGATTTTTTTATTTTGAATTTTTTTATTTTAAAATATGTTTCTCTGTCTAACTTATTTAAACCAAATTTTTTTTCAAAATCATTTCCTTCTAATATTAATTTGTTTTTAATATTCCTAGAAGCTTTTTTTCCTTCTAAATTGTTTGCAACAAAAAACAAAATTTGCTTATGTAGAAGTTCGTTCCATTTTTTTGCTTGTACTGCTTTTAGCATTTGTTTTAAACTTTTTTTTTCTGTTAGCATAAAAGCTTTTTCAAAATCTTTTTCTTTTTCTAATAATTCAAAAATTGGTTTTTTTGATTCTGGGATATTTGATTCAATAAGTTTTTTCCAATTATTCCAATTTGTAAATATTTCTTTTTTTATTTCACTGCTTTTTTGTGTATCATAATCACTTTTTTCTGTTAAAAAAAATTTTAATGCGTTTTCAAAATCTTTTTTTTCTAATAATTCATTGAATTTGTTTATTCTTTTGTCAAATCTTTGTTTTCCAAAATAGTTTGTTATTAATTCTTTCTTCCAATTAATTTTTTTAATTTTTTTTAATTCTTTTTCTTTTAATTCTAACAATATTTTAAATTTATTACCTTTGTGTTTTCCAATAAATATTTTTTCATCACTTTTTCCTTTGTATTCTATTTTCAAATCTTTTTCAAAAATATTTTCTATTGTTTGTTTAGTACAAAACCATTGTTTTGTTGTTGCGTTTTTGTCTTTTAAACCATTGAATAATGCATCTTTTGGAATTCTTTTTATTAATTGTTTGTGACTCAAACCTTTTTTTTCTATAACATAATACAAATATTTGCCTTCTTCTTTTAATCTTGGTTTGTAATCTTCTTCTACAAAAAAAGTTTCTGGTTTTAGATTATAATTCATTTTAACACTTAATTTAATATATTTTTTGCCAATAAAATTTCTTTTTTAATTCATTAAATGGTTTTGTTTTTATGTTTCCATTTATTACTTCTTGCATTTCAATTTCAACTGCTTTTAAAACTAATTTTTTTCCCATCATTTTTTCTCACCTTAATTAGAATTCTTTGTCAATTTCTTTTAACGATTTTAAAATAATTTTTTTTACTTTTTCACTATTGTTTTTCATTCTTTCTAATACTATTTCAAATGTAACTGCTTCCTCATTTTCTTTCCAACAATCATAATCCGTTATCAAATTTATTACTTGGTATGGTATCTTTAACTCCTTTGCTAGACAAACTTCTGGTACAGTAGTCATGTTAATCAAATCAAAATCAAATTTTCTAAAATACTCGCTTTCTGCTCTTGTAGAAAATCTTGGGCCTTCTATTGTTATAAGAGTAGTATCAGCACTATATTCTATTCCAATTTCTTTACTTTTTTTTACAAGTATTTCTCTTAATTTTTTGTCAAAAGGATCACTATGTCCTTCGTGTATAACATTTCCAAATTCAGTATAACTAGAATCTCTTTTTGTTGTTCTATCAATGAATTGTGATGGGAAACTAATACTTTCTGGAACGAGTTCTTCTCTTAGAGAACCACAAGCACTTGTAGCAATTATTGCTTTTGCTCCTAATTCTTTTAGTGCAAAAATATTTGCTTTGTATGGAATTGAACTAGGGGAATATTCGTGTTTGTAACCATGTCTAGATAATATTGCAATTTCTATTCCTTCAATAAAACCTTTTTTTATTGGAGAGTGTTTTCCAAAAGGGGTTTCAATGATAATTTCTTCTGATTCTTTTAACAATTCTGGATCTTCTAAACCAGAACCACCAATAATTGCAATCATTTAATCACCAATTTGTTTTATTCTCCTTCAAATTGTACTATTGAAAACACTTTTTTTTCATCATCATTTTTTTTCAAATAATCATTAATTTTTTTTGAGCCACCTAATTCTGGTAAGTCAATTATGGATGCGCATTCTTCTACAATAGCGCCAACTTTTTCTATTAGTTTACAAGAAGCTAATGCTGTTCCTCCTGTTGCAATCAAATCATCTAATAATAAAATCTTATCTCCTTTTTTTAACGAATCCTTGTGTATTTCTATAACATCTTTTCCGTATTCTAAATCATATTCTTCTTTGATTACTTCTGAAGGTAATTTTCCTTTTTTTCTAATTGGAATAAATCCTATTCCTAATTTGTGTGCTAAAATCCCTCCAATAATAAAACCCCTTGATTCTATCCCAACAACATAATCGAATTCAATATCCTTGTATTTTTTTTCTAGTATTTCTACTACTTCTCTCAAACCATCCTTATCTTTTAACAATGTTGTTATATCCCTAAACATTATTCCTTGTTTTGGAAAATTTGGTATAGTTCTAATCTTATTTTTTATACTCTCAGTCATAAATATTTCGGCATAAAAAGGATTTTTATTTGTTTTGGCAATAAACGAAAAAGTAATTAAGTTTATATGTTATTTAATTTTGTTTTTTTTATGAATTATTATGTTGATTCTTGTATTTGGATTGATTTTTTTAATAATCGTTTTGATGGTTTAAAACCATTAGGAGAATTTGCTTTCCAGTTTTTTAAAAAGTGTTTAAAAAATAATAACAACGTTTTGTTTTCAAAAATGGTTGTTTTTGAACTAAAGAATAATGGTTTAGATTTTTTTGAAATATCCAAAGATTTTTGTTTTATTCTTGAAGAAGTATTTCCAAGTAAAAATGATCTAGAAAAAATAAAAAGTTTGAGTATTGAAAAACAAATTCCTTTTGGAGATGCATTTCATTACGTTTTATCAAAAACAAACAAAGCTATTTTAGTTTCAAGAGATAATCATTTATTATCTTTTAATGAGACCAAACTCCCAGAAGAATTAATATAATATTTAGATTTTTATCCCATATTGTTCTTTTGCAAATTTTTTAGCTAGATTATTACGCATGTCTTCCCATTCGTCATCATTCATTTCTTTTGTTTTTCCTTTGTAAGCTCCTTTCATTCCAAGTAATTTTTCCCATTGTTTTTTCTTTTTTTGTTCTAATTCATAGTTAGAAATATTTTTTCTAATTGCTTCTCTAATAAACTCTGTTTTTGTAGAAAAATCGAATTCTTTCATTAACAAAGAAATCTTTTTACTCATTCCTTTATCAATCTTCAAACTAATTGTTTCCATAATACAAAGTAATACTAAGTAATATATAAAAAAGTTTTGTTTTTTGGCAATCAACGAAAAAGTAGTTAAGTTTATGTTTATGAATTTTTTTTGTTTTGATTAATGAAAATTAAAAGAATTTCTTCTGAAAAAATGATGAAATTTTTGGAAACAAAAGAATATTTTGTTCACCATATTAAAGGAAGTCATTTTGTGTTATACAAACAAGGTATTGGGAGAGACGCATAATTTTAATTAAATTACAAAAAAAATATTTTTTTGTACCACTAACTTATTTAAACAAATTCTTCTTATTATTTATCATGAAGAAAGCTATTATTACTGGTGTAACAGGACAAGATGGTTCTTATTTAGCAGAATTATTATTGGAAAAAGGTTATGAAGTCCACGGGATAATGAGAAGGGCTAGTACTTTTAATACTGAGAGAGTTGACCACTTGTATGTTGATCCTCATTTAAATTCAAAATTTAAATTGCATTTTGGTGACTTGTCTGATCCTAGTTCTATTAGTTCTTTAATAAGAGAAGTTCAACCAGATGAATTTTATAATCTTGGCGCACAATCTCATGTTAGAGTTAGTTTTGATATTCCAGAGTATACTAGTAATGTAACTGGTTTGGGTGTTCTAAGATGTTTGGATGCAATAAAACAATTTTCTCCTCACACAAAATTCTACCAAGCTTCTAGTTCAGAGATGTTTGGAAAAGTCTTGGAAACTCCTCAGAATGAGAATACTCCTTTTTATCCTAGAAGTCCTTATGGTTGTTCAAAAGTTTATGGTTATTGGATTACAAAAAATTATAGAGAATCATATGATTTGTATACTAGTAATGGTATTCTTTTCAATCATGAGTCACCAAGAAGAGGAGAAACCTTTGTTACTAGAAAAATTACTATGGCAATAGCAAGAATAAAATTTGGTTTGCAAAAAAAATTGTATTTAGGAAATTTGGATGCTAAACGTGATTGGGGTCATGCGAAAGATTATGTTGAAGCAATGTATTTAATGTTACAACAAGAAAAAGGAGATGATTTTGTTGTAGCAACTGGGGAAACTCATTCTGTAAAAGAATTTTTGGAAGAAGCATTTTCTTATGCAAAATTAAATTATCAAGATTATATAGAAATTGATAAAAAATATTTTAGACCAGCTGAAGTAGAATTATTGTTGGGTGATGCTACAAAAGCAAAAGAAAAATTGGGTTGGGAACCAAAAACAAAATTTAAAGAGTTAGTAAGAGAAATGGTTGACTCTGATATTGAAATAGTAAAAAAAGAATATTATGGTATTAATGGAGAAAAATAATTTTTTTGAAAAAATTGTTTAACAAAATAATATTAAATTGTTTTGTATTTTTTTATTTTTATGAACGAAATAGATTTGTCTAAAAAAAGAGTTACTGTTACTGGTGCACATGGTTTCTTAGGAAAACATTTGGTTAAAGAATTAAAAAATAATAATGCCAACAATCTTTTTTTACCAAAATTTGAAGAATATGATTTAGTAGAAAAAGATTCTTGTAAAAAAATTGCTAGGGAAAGCGATATAATAATTCATTTGGCTGCAAAAGTTGGTGGGATAGAAGCTAATAGAAAAAGTCCTGGTTCTTTTTTTTATGATAATATTATGATGGGTGTTCAATTAATCGAACAATCAAGATTAGCTAATGTAGAAAAATTTGTTTGTTTGGGAACAGTTTGTGCTTACCCAAAATTTACTCCTGTTCCATTTAAAGAAGATTATTTGTGGAATGGTTATCCCGAAGAAACAAATGCGCCTTATGGTCTAGCAAAAAAAATGTTGTTAGTACAATTACAATCCTATAAACAACAATATGATTTTAATGGAATTTATTTATTACCAGTAAATTTGTATGGCCCTGGAGATAATTTTGATTTACAATCATCTCATGTTATTCCTGCTTTGATTAGAAAATTTGTTGAAGCGAAAAAAAATAATTTTCCACAAGTAGAAATTTGGGGGACTGGTAAAGCATCAAGAGAATTCTTGTTTGTAAAAGATGCTGCGAGAGGAATTGTTTTAGCAACAAAAAAATATGATAAAACAGAACCTTGTAATCTCGGATCAGGAATGGAAATAACAATAAAAGATTTGGCTGAAAAAATAAAAGACTTAACAAATTATGACGGAAAATTATTATTTGATCCAAACAAACCAGATGGTCAACCAAGAAGATGTCTTGACACTAGTAAAGCAGAAAAAGAATTTGGTTTCAAAGCAACAACAAATTTTGACGATGGATTAAAAGAAACAATAAAATGGTTTGAAAATTATTAAAATTATTTTAATTTGTATATTGTATTAGTATTGTTTTGATGAACTTTTTCAAAACCAATTTTTTTTAAAAATGATTCTATTTTTTTTCCTCTATTGTTTTGCATTATTTCTACACAAATTATTTTTGGTTTAAATTTTTTCCAATCATTACTTTTTAATACTTCTAAATCAAATCCTTCTGTGTCAATCGAAAAAAAATCTATTTCTTTTCCTTTCGCATATTTTTCTAAGACATTTTTTAATGGCAATATTTTTACTTTTCTTTCTTTTACTAATTTGTAACCATTTTTTTGATTTTCTATTGCTTCTTTTTTTGAAAAAGTTGATAACATATCTGGTTCCATTTCATAAAAGGTTATTGTGTCTTCTTTTTCTCCAATACCAATATTCAAATTAATATCTCTTTTTCTTTCTTTTAAAAATAATTTGTAACCTCTAACATTTGGTTCAATGTTTATTCCACTCCAACCTTTTTCATAAAATCTTTTAGTATTATTAAAACCAGTAGGGTTATTTGCTCCAATATCAACATAAAAACCATTTTTTTTATTACCAAGCAATTTGTCAATAACAATATCTTCTCTATGTTGACTATGTGATCCAAAAAAATGTAAACAAGAATATTTCAAATTATATATTTTTCTAAGAGTAAGGTTTTGTGCAATCAATAAAGTCATTTTTTTCTTTATTTTCATGTAAATTATTTGTGATAGATGCTTTTAAATAACAAACTTATTTTTATTATTTTGATGGTTGAAAATTTTACTAATTATGGTGATGGTTACAATAAAAATGTTTTTGATTTAGTTCCAGAAAAATCATTTGTTCTTGATGTTGGTTGTAGTACTGGAAAACTTGGTGAAAAATTAATTAAAGAAAAAAAATGCAGAGTTTTTGGAGTTGATTTTTCTCCAAAAGCAATCAAAATTGCTTCAAAACGTTTAGACAAAACAAATTTTTTTAATTTAGACTCTGAAGGATTGCCTTTTGATAATAATAAATTTGATGTAATTATTTTTGCTGATGTTCTTGAGCATATTAAGCAACCCGATTTAGTTTTAAAAAAATTTAAAAAAATTTTAAGTGACGATGGAATAGTAATTACATCAATTCCAAATATTGGTTATGTTTCTTCAAGAATTAGACATTTATTTGGCAAGTGGGATTATTATGAAACTGGTTTAATGGATAAAACACATATAAGATTTTTTACATTCAAAACAATGTCTGAATTATTTTTAAACACAGGTTATTCTGTTATAAAATCAGATTTTATTCCTGGCATTGGTTTTTTTGAAAAATTTAATAAACTAATAAAGTTAAGAAAAATCATTTGTAGATTATATCCAAGGTTATTTGCAATTCAATTTATATTTGTAATAAAAAAAGGTTAGTTTTATGGGTTTTTTTAGAATGAATACTAGAAAAATTATTCAATTTTTTGGAATCAAAGATATTAAAAAAGCAAAAGTAAATCGATTTGTTAAAAGTATTAATAAAAAGACGCCAAAATTATTTTTGAAAAATCAAAAAATTGCAATTGTTGTTCCTTGTTATGGTCATGAACAAGTTCTTGAAAGTACATTTAATAGTATAATAAATCAAATCGAAAAACCGGACGAAGTTATTTTTGTTGTTGATAAATCACTAGATAATAGTTATAATTTATTAAAAAAATTAGAAAAAAATTCTTTTTTTAAAAAAGTAAAAGTAATTTTTAATAAAAAAAATGTTGGTCAAGCAGAATCAATAAATATTGGTGTAAAAAATTCAAAATCTCCTTTGATAATGGTTCTTAATGATGATGATTTTTTAATGAAAGATGCTATTAGTATAGTAAAAAAGATATTCAAAAGAAATCCCACTTTTGGTTTGGTTGGTTTTGGAAGTATTTTAGCAAAATCAGATGAAGAAGTTATAAGAAATGCAAAATCTTCAGATTATTCAAAAAACAATTCAATAATAATCAAAACTCCTTTGGATGCGAGTAAATATGAAAATTATAATGATATTAATATGACTCATTCGGGTTCTACTTTTTCTAGACTTGCTTGGAAACATATTAATGGTTATTTTCCCAAAAAAAATAGAATAGTTAATTTTTCTGATCGTGACTTTCAAATAAGAGTCAACTTGTTTTTTGATATTGGGATTTCAAGTATTCCAATTTGTTTTTACAGAAATTATTGTAGTGTTGATGCTGGAAAAAATAGTTAATTAATCTATTTTTTGAAATGTTTTTTGTACTAATAGCATTTTAAACTTACAATTTAATCATTTATATTATGTTTAACTATCTAAAAAAAATTATTCCAAAAAAAATAAGGTCAAGATTTACTAATCGCCCAATATTACAAAAAATAGTAAAAAATATTGGTTGGCTTAGTTTTGAAAGATTTTTAGAATTAATAGTTGCATTAATTGTTGGAATTTGGGTTGCTCGTTATTTGGGGCCATCAGATTTTGGTTTAATGAACTTTGCTATTTCATTTACTGCATTATTTGGGCCATTTATAAATCTTGGTTTGGATACTATTCTTCACAGGGAGTTAGTTGCTAATCCAAAAAAAAGTAATATTTTTTTAGGAACAGTTTTAAAATTAAAATTAATTTCAAGTAGTTTTTTTGGAATTTTAATGATTTTAATAATATCTTGGATTAAACCAAATTTTGAATTATTATTAATGGTTAGTATTTTTGCGTTTGGAAATATAATTAACTCGTTTGGAATAGTTGGAAATTATTTTCAGTCAAAAATAGATTCTGGAAAAGTGGTTAAATCTACAAGCATAGCTCTTATTATAAGCAATATTTTCAAAATATTTTTTATTGTTTCTGGTTTTGCAGTTATTTGGTTTGTTATAACTTCACTAATTAATACAACAATAACAATTGTTATGCAATTATATTATTATTTTAAAGAAAAACAAAGTTTATTTAAATGGCAATTTAATAAAAAAATAGCAAAATCTTTTTTATCAATGAGTTGGCCTTTAATTCTTTCATCAGCTTTTGCTTTTATTTATTTAAGTATTGACCAAGTAATGATTGGTTTATTATTAAATGAATATCAAGTTGGGTTGTATTCTGTTGCTGCAAAAATTTCACAAATCGCATATTTTTTACCGGGGGCTATTGCGCTTTCTTTATTTCCAGCATTAATTAATTCTAAAAAAAGTTCATTAAAATTGTATTTTTATAGATTGCAAAGAATGTTTGATTTATTCACTTGGACTTCTTTAGGAATAATTTTACCTATTTTTTTATTATCAAATTTTTTAATCATTTTTTTGTATGGTTTTGAATATTCTTCAGCCGGAGTAGTTCTTTCGATACTTGTTTGGAGTTTTTTAGCTATGTCAATGCGTTCAGCAGTGGGAAACTATATAAATTCAGAAAAATTATACAAAATAACATTATATGCTTCAATAATGGGGGCAATAGTAAATGTTGTATTAAATTTTATTTTGATTAATTTGTTTGGGATTAATGGTGCGGCAATAGCAACAGTATTTTCATCATTTTTTGTTGCATATATTGCTAATTTGTTTTTCAAAGAGACAAGGTTTTTATTTAAAATGCAATTAAAATCATTTAATTTTTTAAGGGTTGTAAGAGAAATAAGAAAATAATTTTTTTTATTTATAAAAAATAAATTTTTTTTCTATTTTTTATTATTTTTTTAATATTTTTTAATATGAAAAAATATTGTTCTGGAATTTTTTTTTCTTTAAAAAATTCTCTAAAAAAGACTATTAATTCAAAAGGAATTCTGATTAAAAGCCAGTGAAGTGGAAAATTTTTTAATATAAATATTAATTTATTTCTTTGAACCAAATTATTCAATTTTTCTTGGCTTCCTTTATTGAAATGAATTATTTTTGTTTTTGGGTAATAAACAATTTTGAACCCAGCTTTTTTTGCTCTCACACAATAATCATTTTCTTCATAATATGCTGGGTTATAAATTTCATCCAAATAACCTATTTTTTTTATAACTTCTTTTCTTATCAAAAACACTGCTCCGCTTATCCAATCAATTTTTTCAATTTCATCTCCTTTTATTGGTTTAGTTCCAAATATTGTGTTATAACCACAACTTCTCTGTGTTGTTTTATCAGAATTTAATAATTTTGGTCCAATTATGCCAATTTCTTTGTTTTTTTCCATGTATTCAATTAATGTATTTAACCAATTTTTTTCAACGATTTTTGTATCACTATTTAAAAGTAAATAATAATCAAAATTTGGAAATTTTTTAATAGCATCATTATTACCTCCGGCAAAACCGCGATTTGTTTTGTTTAAAATTAGTTTAATATCTTTTATTTTTTTTAATATTTCATAATTTTCTTGATTAGTTTCATTATCAACTAAACAAATTGAATAAGTATTTTTTTCCAATGAATTTATACAATTAACAACTTCTTGAATTTTTTTATAATTAACTATTATTATTAAAATTTTTTTATTCATAAAATCATTTTTTTATTTTAATACAAAGTATTTGAAATGAATATTTTGGAAAATTCTTAAATATTTTTTGTGATAAATTTGAAATTAAACCCCAAAACGTTTTGGGAGAGTATTTTATTTGTGCGAATTCTCCTCTCAATTTTTTATATCCTCCAATCCCAATAACATCATATCCTTTTTTTCTCATTTCAGAAACGGTCCACCCAGATTTATGTTTTTGAAATTGATTATTGTCATATACTTTTTGTTCTAAAAATCCATTTGGTGTAAAAATTACTATTTTTTTCCGAGCAATTTTCTCCATCATTTTAATTAATTTTTCTCCATCTTTTTTCTCCAAATGTTCAATAAGATCTAATGCAACAACACAATCAAATGAATTATCTTTAAATTTTTTATTAATATTCATTACATTCATAACATAATATTTATTGTGAATATTTTTGTTTTTACTTTTATTAATGCTTATTTTAAAACTATCCACTCCTACCAAATAACATTTTCCTGAAAGAAATTGAACTGGAGATGATTTCCCACAACCAACATCTAAAACAGAATTACAATTTTTTAAAACTTTTTTTAGTTCGAAAGTATAATCATAAAAAAAACTATGATAAAATTTTTTTATTTTCAAAAAAATTTGACTCAATAATTTTTGTACCTTATTCATTTAAAAATATGTTAACCCAATATTTTATTAATATGGCTATTCCAATAATTTTCATTCATAAAGGAGACTCTTTTTATTTAAAATATGCTTTAGAAAATGCTAGAAAATTTAATCCAAATTCAAGAATAATTCTTGTTGGAGACAATGTTACTCAATATCCAAGTTTTGTTGAGTATTATGATTTAAAAAATTATGATAAGTCTGCATTGGAATTTAAAAAAGTTTACAAACATATGAGCAACAATAATGAAGAAATTGAAAGGTTTTGTTTTGAAAGGTGGTTTATTTTAAATGAATTTTTAAAAAAGAATAAAATAAAAAAGTGCTTAACACTTGATTCTGATGTTTTAATTTTTGTTAATGTTACAAATGATTCTAAAAAGTTTAATAAATTTAAATTTACTCTTGCGAATCATTCTAGTGGTGAGTTCATGTTTGTTAATGATTATAAAGAAATTAATAAATTAACTAGATTTTTATTTAACTTGTATTCTAATAAAAAAATGTTTATGATACTTGATAATTTTTGGAAAAATTATCCTTTCAAAACTAGTTTTGGTGGGGTTAATGATATGACGGCCCTTTCAGAATATTATAAACAAAATAAAAAAAAGATTGGAGAAATTTCAAAAATAATTAATGGTGAAACTTATGATACTCAAATAAATGCTTCGCAAGGAATGATTATGGAAAATAATACAAAAAAAATTATTTTTGAAAATGGAATTCCTTTTGGTTTTTTGAAAAAAAATAATAAAAAAATTAAATTGTGTTGTTTGCATTGTGCTGGTCCAACAAAATTTTATATGAAATATTATTCTAAAGGTAGAAACATAAATTTTTTAGAAAAATTAAAAATTAATTTTTTAATGAATTTTAGGGATAATTATAGTCAATTATTAAATAATAAACAAAGAATTTTTTTGAAAAAAGTATTGATTAAATTTGGTTTTTAAAATGAAAAAAAAGATAAATGATTTTGGGAGAAAATTAAGATTAATTTATAGAAATTTAGTTTTGCCAGTAGACTATTCTGGTCAAGAAGTATCTGATAAAATTTTTGAATTATTAAATTCTGATAAACCAATTATGATTTGTAGATTTGGTAGTGTGGAATTAGATGCTGTTAAAAAAATTGATTTAATTGAAAAAGGAAAATTAAAGTTTAATAAAAACGATTTTTTTCAATTAAAAAATAATGCTGGTTTTTTTCCAATTGAATATGAGTTTTTGAAAAAGTTTCATGATCGAATGTTAGAAGATATGTTAAAAATTGATATTTATGGACAATTTTCAACGATAGAATTATATTTTAGTAATTTATTACGTAACAAGAAAAAAGTTAGATTATCTGATTTAAATCCATGGGAATATGAATTGCCTTGGTCAAGAATATTAAAAGGTAAAAAAGTGTTGGTTGTTTATCCTTTTGAAAATTCTATAAAAAAACAATATAAAATACGAGAAAAACTTTTTGAGAATCAAAATATTTTACCAAAATTTGATTTAATTACTTTAAAATCTGTTCAATCTATTGGGGGAAATTGTGAAAGTTTTTCAAATT
This sequence comes from Candidatus Iainarchaeum sp., assembly GCA_028690725.1. Taxonomy (GTDB): domain Archaea; phylum Iainarchaeota; class Iainarchaeia; order Iainarchaeales; family JAAZKV01; genus JABIDZ01. The sequence goes on along the minus strand of JAQVAR010000001.1, from coordinate 1,598 downwards.
GGTTTGACGCATTGAAATATATGGAAGATGAAATATCAAAAATAGATTTTGATATCGCAATAATTGGTTGTGGGGCATATGGGTTGCTACTAGCAGCATATATAAAACAAATTGGAAAAAAAGCAATTCATTTAGGATCTGCAACACAAATATTATTTGGTATAAAGGGAAAAAGATGGGAAGAATCAAATTTTAACTATATAAATAAATATTGGATTAGGCCTAGTAAAAGTGAGCGACCAAAAGGATATAAAAACGTCGAAAATGGTTGTTATTGGTGATTAAATTGAATATTAAAAATAAAATTTTTGGCGAATTAGTAAAAATTAGAGATATTTTTAGTGATTATTCAGTTAGATCATATTCTCAAGAAGGAGAAGATTTAGTTTTAGCTAGGTTTTTTGGCAATAAAAAAAATGGTTTTTATGTTGATATTGGGGCAAATCATCCAAAAAAATATTCAAATACTTATTATTTTTATAAAAAAGGGTGGTTTGGGATAAATATTGATCCTTTGCCAGAATCAAAAAAGTTGTTTGATAAATATAGAAAAAGAGATATTAATTTAAACATTGGAATTTCAAACGAATCTGGAAAAATGAAATATTATATGTTTGAAGAATCACAATTGAATACTTTTTCTGAAAAAGTAAAAAATGAAAGAAAAAAAAATGTTAAAAAAATAGTTAGCGAAATTGATATTAAATTAGAAAAATTATCTTTTATTCTTGATAAATATGTAAAAAATAAAAAAATTGATTTCTTTTCAATAGACACTGAAGGTTTTGATTTTAATGTTCTAAAATCAAATGATTGGGAAAAATATCGGCCAAAAGTAATAATTGTTGAATTATTTACTGAATCATCTAATAAATTATTCAAAGATAAAGTTTTTTTGTTTTTAAAGAGTAAAAACTATGATTACTTTGCTAAAACTGGAAATTCTGTTTTTTTTAAGAGAGTTGATTAAATGGTTATAAATATTCCAATTTTATTTTTAATTTTCAATCGTTTAGATACAACAAAACAAGTTTTTGAAGAAATTAGAAAAGCAAAGCCAAAGAAAGTATATGTTGCTGCTGACGGTCCAAGAAATATTGAAGAAAAGAAAAAAACTGATGCTGTTAGAAAATATGTTTTAGATAATATTGATTGGAAATGTAATGTTAAAACACTTTTTAGGAAAAATAATCTTGGTTGTGGAAAAGCAGTTTCACAAGCAATAACTTGGTTTTTTAAAAATGAGGAAATGGGAATAATTTTAGAAGATGATTGTTTACCCAGTCAAAGTTTTTTTCCATTTTGTGAAGAACTATTAAAAAAATATAAAGATAATGAAAAAATAATGCATATTAGTGGTTTTAATCCAGTTTCTAAAAACAAGTATTCTGAAGCAGACTATTTTTTTTCATATACTGCTTCTATTTGGGGTTGGGCTACTTGGCGAAGAGCTTGGAAAAAATATGATTTTAATATGATTGATTATAAAAAATTTGAAAGTTCAGATTTAATTAAAAAATTATTTATTAATACACGAATTCAAAATAGTTATTTGAATAACTTTTTTTTGGTTTTTGAAAGAAAAATAGATACGTGGG
>JAQVAR010000029.1 GCA_028690725.1 Candidatus Iainarchaeum sp. | reverse complement strand
ATTGGTGAAGCAAAGTGCATTCGCAAAAAGAATGCGCTCTCGTATCCACCAGGCGAAACTGGTGATGCACGGGAACGGATTCGAACCGTTGAACGCACTAAGCGACCAGATTTTGAGTCTGGTGGGTTTGACCGCTCCCCAACCCGTGCAATATTGTCATATTCTTAATGTAAAAAAATGTGCTAGCAAAGTATTAAATAGTTTTTTTAAATATTATTCTAATTTTTTTAATTAAATTCTAAGTAATCGTCTTGTCTTATTAGAGGATTTTTCTTCGATTTTATTAGTATTGTTCCTTCTTGGCCTGCTACTAAATAATCTGTTTTTTCAGTATTTTTTCTTACTTCTATTACTGTCATTTGATTTTCGTTTGCTATTGCTTTCATTCCTTTTTTTATTATTCCTGTTTCAACAAAACCACTTATCATTTGGGTTGGTCCAATATTATATACTCCTGATATTTTAAACAAACAAGTTTCGTTATTTTTCTCTATTTTTAAATCTATTAATTTAGAATCTTTTATTTCGTCTGCTATAGTATCTGCCACTATCTTATCTTCTTTTATTTTTTTGTGTTCTTTTTTTAATTCTTTTATTTCTGTTTGTCTTTTTTCTACTTCCATTTTTTCTTTTCTATGTTCTGGAATAATAGGTTCAACATTTTTTGGAATTTGTTTTTTTCTTGAAAAAAGTCTTTTTAAAGAGTCAAAACACATAGTTATTGTTTGTATAATTCAATTAATAAAAATAACTCTTGTTGTTTTTTTGTATTATTCTTGTAAGTAACCGTTTTTTTGTAATTTCCACAGTTCTTTATATGGTCCTTTTTGTTTTAACAGTTTTTTGTGTGTTCCTTCTTGAATTATTTTTCCTTTTTCCATTACTATTATTTTGTCTGAGTGCATTATTGTGCTTAATCTATGTGCTATTATTATTGTTGTTTTTCCTTGCATTAATTTCCAAAGGGCTTTTTGTATTTCGCTTTCTGTTTTCGAATCTAATGATGATGTTGCTTCATCTAAAACAAGTATTTTTTTGTCTGCTAGTAATGCTCTTGCAATACTCAATCTTTGTTTTTCTCCGCCACTCAATTTTATGCCTCTTTCTCCAACTATTGTTTCTTCTTTTTCAGGTAATTTTTTTACAAAATCATAAAACTGTGCTTGTTTTATTGCTTTGACAACTTCTTTTTTTGTTGCATTTGGTTTTGAAAAAATTATGTTATTGTAAATAGTGTCATTAAACAATATTCCTTCTTGTGGAACAATACTCATTTTATTTCTTAAAGATAATTGTTTTATTTTACTAATGTCTTGTCCATCAATAAATACTTTTCCTTTTTCTAGGTTATAAAATCTATATAATAATTTTACTATCGTTGTTTTTCCTGAACCAGAGTGACCAACCAAAGCTATTTTTTGGTTTGGCTTTATTTTTAAATTAATATTTTTTATTACTTTTCTATTATGATAACTAAATGAAATATTATCAAATATTATTTCTCCTTTTGTAATTTTTAATTCTCTAGAATTTCTTTCATCTTTAACATCATTTTCTATTTCACCATATTTTGTTATTGAATCAAAATCCGTTATTCCTCCATATAAATCGCGTATTCTCCAAGTAAAATTTGATAATGCATATCCAACACTCAAATAAACAGTATAAATGAATGCTAATGTTCCAATAGTTATTTCTCCATTAATCAATCTTATTGTTGCAAAACCCATTAATATTATTGCAAAACCATCAATTATTAGTCCATGTCCTGATGCAAACCATTTTGCAAAATCCCAAAAAATAACTTGTTTTCTTCTGGTTTTATCACCAAAAAGAAAATATATTTTTTTTACGTGTTCTTCTTTTCCAAAAAATTTTACTGTTTCAATGTTAGTAAATGTATCTCCAATAAATGCTTTTTCAGTGTCTTCAGCAATATTCATTGCAACATTATGTTTTTCACCAATAATTGATAAATACAAACTGTATGCTATGAATACTATTGCCATTAGCACTAGTATTATTCCAGATGTTAAATCAACAAATAACAATGAAATGAATGCCACTCCAAATTCTGTTATCAAAAATAATATATCAAACAATAATATATCAGTTATTCTTTCTAATGCTCTTGAACCTCTTGTAAATCTGGATATTAGACTTCCTGTTCTGTGGCCAGTATGAAAACCATGTGATAAGTGAACAATGTGATTATAATATCTTTTTTTTAAATCTAATAATAATTTTCCTTCCATTATATTAGTAAAGCGAAAACGAGACCATTGACTTACTGCTTGTATTAATGCGTTTATTCCAAAAACAATTGCCAAAAAAATTAATAAGTCAATAAAAATATTTAATTCGATTGTTCCAGTTGAAAAAAAAGTAGCATTATCAATTAATTCTTTAAAAACATATTTTTGTAATAATTTAGTCACACTCATTAAAAAAACAAAAAATATTATTACAAAAAAATATTTTTTGTGAGGTCTAGCTAACTCTAAATAAATATGCAAATTTTTTTTGAAATTTATTTTATTATGTTTCTTGTTTTCACTATTCATGTGCTCACCAGAATAAAGATTATTAGTGAGAAAAAGTAGAAAAATCTTTTGATTGTTATATTAATCTTAATTTGTTATTATTTTAGATTTGTTTTTTTGTATTATTCTTATTTTTTATTTAATCATTTTAATAATTCTAGCAATAATGCCATTCTAATATATAACCCGTTTTCTGCTTGTTTGAAATATACTATTCTTTTGTCTTCTTGTTCTATTTTTATTGGTAAATCAATTTCTTCTACGTGTGGCAAGGGGTGCATTATTCTAGTTTCTTTTCGCACTAATTTTAATGTTTCTTCATTAATAACATATTTTCCCCTTGCTTTTTCATAATCTTCTTTTTTCATTCTCTCTTTTTGTATTCTAGTAATATAAATAATATCTACTTTGGGTAAAATTTTTTGTAAATCTTTTTCTTCTCCCCAAATTATTTTGTGTTTGTCCAAATATTGTTTTATGTCATCTTTCATTCTCAAGTTTTCTGGTGAAACAAATATTATTTCGTTTTCAGAAAATTTTCCTAATAAATAACAAAGTGATCTAACAGTTCTTCCAGATAATAAGTCTCCTACAAGAGCAATCTTAATTTTTTCTAGCCTGCCAATTTCTCTAAAAATAGTATATGCATCTAACAGGGCTTGTGTGGGGTGTTGTCCTTTTCCATCTCCTGCATTAATTATTGGTATTGAACTAATTTTTGATGCTTTTAACGCTGATCCTTCTTCATAATGTCTCATGACAATACAATCACAATAAGAACTAATTACTCTAATAGTATCCTCAATACTTTCTCCTTTTATTGCTGAAGAAAATTCTCTTGCATTTTCAGTACTAATAACTTTTCCTCCTAATTTGAGCATTGCTGTTTCAAAACTTAATCTTGTCCTAGTACTAGGTTCATAAAAAAGAGTAGCCATTATTTTTCCAGATAACATTTTATCATATTTTTTTAAATTTGCTCTAATATCATCTGCTTTTTTAAACAATTCAAACAATTTTTTTTCATTAATCTGTTGAGACTCATAAAAACTTTTCATTAAAAACCACAAATAACTTGCTTCTAAGATATTATTATTCTTTTTCGTAAAATTTTTTTTGTGGAAAGAAATTTATATTTGAAAAAACAATTATATTTAGCTTTTTTTACATTTTTTTTAAAGAGTAAAAATTATTATGTTTGAATTTTTTTTAATTTTCAATATTGTGGTTCGAGAGATATGATGAAGATAATATTATTAAAAAAATTATTTTTTAATTTCTTGTTCAATTGTGATTGAAATTATTTTTGTAGAATTATCTAATCGTTTAATACTTTTTACTAAACCAAAAAATTTTCTTTATTTTTATTAAAGTTTTAAAACAATTTTTTTTATACAAAAGACTAGCTTTTAATAAAATTTTTTATTATAAAAAAGAAGTGTCTACAAAGAATCTTATTTTGTATTTCAAGAGTTTTCTTTTGGAAGGCCCATAAACTTTTCTAAGTTTTGAAAAAAATTAGTTAAGGGCTACCGTAGGTGCCCATTTAATAAGTTTTTAGAAAATTAAGTCGTTTTTTACTGAATTTTCCAATTAAAATTTGGTTTTAATGGAGCAGAAAAATTTAGGATTTTTCTAGCTTTTTCTAAAAAAATTCTACGCGAGGGACGAGATTTGAACTCGTGCTCCCTTTCGGGAAATGGATTAGCAATCCACCGCCTTTAGCCGCTCAGCCACCCTCGCAAATTTTTTTAAAATTTGATTAAAATTACTTGCCAATTACTTCGTAATTGACAAAATATACTATTAAACAAAAATCTCTACTTGTAAAAATATTGGTAGAGTAATTTTTTATAAAGCTGTTGCTTTTTTCAAAAAACTAGTATTCCATTATTATTTCTAATCCTTCTGTTGCAATTCCTATTAATAATTGTCCTGATAAAGGTTTTTTTCCACCAGAAAAAATTTCTAATTTTCCCCACAAGTCTTCTCCACCAAATTTGAATTTCCCATTTGCTTTTATTATTTCTATTTCACTAATATTTTTTTTCCCTTCTTCTTTTGAACTAATTAATCCTTTTTTCAAAAAACCATTTATTGAAGTTACTTCGGCGCTCTTAATATTATTTTCTTTCATTCCTTGTTCAATACTTTTTAACAAATCTTCGTCTTCTTCAAGAATTAATTTTAATTTGTTTTTTTCTTTTTTCACAACGTTTTTTCCAAGTATTACATCAAATCTAGTCATTTTTCTCACCAATACAAACAAGGTTTTTGTTATTTATAATTCTTTTCAAAAATTTTTTAAAAAAATATTGTAATTATTCTAAAAAGTTAGTTTTAAAAGTTTTTTGGTTTATAATATTTCTGATGTGAGGTTGCAGTTTGACTTCGGTTTTGTTGTAATCTCATATCACTTTTTGTAAATTTTTCAAATTTTTTATTTTTTTGTACTTTGATTAGAGTTTAATTACTTTTTTTGTTGAGAACGTTAAAAACATTCTTTTAAAAGTTTTTTGGTTTATAATATTTCTGATGTGAGGTTGCAATTTGACTTCGGTTTTGTTGTAATCTCATATCACTTTTTGTAAATTTTTAAAATTTTTTGTTTAATATTTTTTTATATTTTAGATTAATTTTTTATTATTTAATAATTTAATTTGTTATTTATTTTTTATTTTTGAAAACAAGTAGTATGAATAAATAGTGCTTATTATAAAAACGATTATTATTGGTGTTAAAATAAAAAATATTTCTAATCCTTGAAAAAATATTCCAATTAAAGTTATAATGCTTGCGATTTTAATCCACTTTCCTGTTTTTTCATGTGTTTTTTCCCAAACTTTTTCGTTTGCGAGTGTCCAAGGAGTTCTAATTCCAATTGTATAATTTTGTTTTGCTTTCTCAACCATTATTCCAATAACAAAAAATAGAAAAGCAAATGCTGGTAAAAGCATTAAAATCATGTTCTTTATTAATTCAAGTGCATAAAAAATTGTTAGGAAATGTAAGTATAATAAAAAACCAGTTAATGTTACAACAAAAACATCAAAGTAAAATCTAAACTTTTTAATGTTCTTTTTTTTAGGATCAATTTTTGGTATTATTATAATTGTAATAATAACTAGAATTGTTATTATTGGCATTAAAAATAATCCTAATTCTTTTGGTGAATAACCATCAACTTTTCCTTCTGCATTCCAATGACTAGGTATTGTATTAGGAACTAAGTCAAAAACAAGAAAACTAGAAATTAATGAAATAACAAGCATTAAAAAAATTAAATAATAACTTAATTTAGTTGAATTCATATATTATTGTTTAAAGAAATTGTTTTTATTGTTAATGTGTTAAAACATTTTTTTTCCAATCCATTTTTTTGTAGTAAAAAATTGTTATTATTATTCCTATTATCATCGATACTGGGTAAGAAAACCATATTCCTATTAAACCAAACCAAATTGAAAAAATAAACGCGTTAACTAATTGTATTATGCCTAGCATTATTGATAATTCCATTACTTTTTTTGTTGCGCCTGCGCCTCTCATTGCTCCAAAAAGAGTAAATTGTATTCCCATTAAAGCGAATGATGTTGCCATTAATTGTAATAACAAAATAGTTTCTTTTAGAACAAGTGTTTCGTTTGGAATAAATGCGAGTGCTATTTGTTTAGCAAAAATAGTTAGAAAAAAAGCAAGCACACTTAATGTTGTAAAAGAAATTATTGTTCCTTTTCTAATAGTTTCTTTTATTCTAGAAAATCTTTGTGCACCAACATTTTGTCCAACGATAGTGCTAACTGCCAAAGAAAAACCGAAAGAAGGTATTAACACAAAAGAAAATATTCTTGTTCCTAAACCAAAACTAGCTATTGCTATTGTCCCAAACCAAGCAACAATATAAGTCATTAACAACATTGATAGAGAACGTGCAATAAATTCTATTGATGCTGGAAAACCAATTTTAAATAATTTAAATATCATTTTTTTGTCTGGTTTCAAACAACACCATTTAACATGTATTTCTAATTTGCCACTAAAAATTAGTATTAATGCGAGAATTGCTGATAAAAATTGTGTTAATATTGTTGTTATGGCCGCACCATTAACTCCAAAAGCAGGTACAATTCCAAAACCAAAAATGAATATTGGATCTAAAATAAAATTTAGTATTACGGTCCCAATTATAATATACATTGGTATTTTTACTTCGCCAATTCCACGTAATAAAGAAGTAACTGCTAAAAACAAAAAGTTAAAGATTACTCCAATAAAAGAAATGAACAAATATTCTGTTGCTATAATTGCAACAATATTTTCAGCACCAAACAAAGCTATTATTGTTGAAGAAAAAAACATTCCAATTATTGTTATTATCAAAGAAAGCATTGTTACTAAAATAATTGTTTGTGTTGCAACAAAATCAATTGATTTAAAATCTTTTTTGCCTTTGTATTGTGAAACAAGAATTGTTCCAGCAATAGTTAAACCCATTATTATTGAATTAATCAAAAATAATATTGGAAAACTAATTGAAACTCCTGCTAATGCTTCTTTTCCTAATTGCCCAACCCAATAAGTATCAATTATTTGGTATAACGTAATAAAAATATTTGAGAGAATTAATGGAATAGCTAATAAAATAATTGTTTTGGTTATTGAACCATTAGTAAAATCTTTTTTTATTTTTTTCATAAAATCACAGTCTATTTTTTTGTCAAATAATATTTTCTTTCTTTTTCACTAAATTTTTCTATTGCATATCTTAACATTGTTCTTGGCATTTTTTTATAATTTTTTTCTAAAAATTCTTTTAAAATTTTTTCATCTTTTTTTCCTATTTCTCTTAATATCCATCCCGTTGCTTTGTGCAATAAATCGTTTTCTTCTTTCAAAAATTTTTTTGAAAAAATAATTGCTTCTTCAAAATCATTTTTTTTAATAAATGCCAATGTTGATATTATAGCAATTCTTTTTCTCCACAACCAATCAAAAGAATTTTTTGATTCTTTAGTGTTTGCTAATTTGAAAAGAATTTTTCTCTCATTTTTTCTTTCTAATAAATAATCTCCAACAATTTTTGGAGCACTTATATCAACAAGATCCCAGTTATTAATATTATCAACATTTTTCAAATAAAAATCAAAAATTTTTTTAGTATTTGCTTTTTTTTTCTTTTTTTCTTGTTTATAATTTACAATTAAAATAATTAATGCAATAAATCTTTCTTCATGAATTTTACTATTTAATAATTTTTGTAATTCATGTAAAGATAAATCCAAAAAGTTTTTTGCAATTTTTCTTTGTTTTGGAACACTTACTCCTAAAAAAATATCTTTTTCACCATATTCTCCTTTTTTTGTTTTAAAAAAATTTTGTAATACAAGTGCTTTTTCTTTTTCAGAATTTTTTTTTAAAGCAATTTTTATTTCTTTCAACTTCATATTATAAATTTTTAAAGAAACGTTTTTATACTACTTTGTATGATTTAAGATTAATGCGTGGCATTAATTTGGATTTCTAATTTTTGATTTCCAATTCTTACTGATTCTGCAGTCATTTTGAGGAAGTGGTTAAATGGCAGCAAAAAAGAAAGCAACAAAAAAAAAGAAATAAATTAGAATAAATTTATTGTAAATTATTAAATGGGGGGTTGTTAACCCTCCACTTGTTTTTTTTTAATTTTTTAATAAACTAAAATCTAAATAATTTTTTTATTAATTGTTTATTTTTTCATTACAAAAATTTTAATAACATTGTTTTTTATACTACTAATAACAATTATTTAGAATGAATACTGAAAATAAGCACAGATTAAAAGTTTTTTTTGGATTTTTATTTTTTGGAGTAATAATGGGTTTTATTGAAAACCTTATTGTTATTAGTTTAGCAACAAATTATATTATTGATTTTTTTTCAGTAATTGTTTCTCTTTGTATTGTAATTCCTTTTGCAATAATAGGAGAGTTAATAGTTGATAAAATAAGTTTTTTTCCAAAGACTAGTAACAAAAAAATTCATGCTTTAGAAGTTTTTTCAGAATTCTTATTTTTTGGCGTAATAATGGGTGTTATTGAAGATTTAATAATAATTCTTATTTTGACTAGGGGAATAATAACAATTAATACAATTATAATTGTTTTTATGATTACATTACCATTTTCAATTTTTGGAGAATTAATTATTGATAGAAAAGATTGGTTTGATTGGATGAAGACAATGAGTAAAAGAGCTAAACACAAATAATTTTTTCAAATTTTTATAATTTTGTTAGATTATAAATTGATTTTTATAACTATTACAACTTCAATAATTTTTGTTCATTCAATCTCTTGTATAATATGTTTATATATATTATTGGGTTTATAGTATTATGCAAATTGAATTTGTTTAATGGTTTTCTATGGTAATAAATAAGATTTTTTTTTGGTTTTTCAATTTTAATAATGCTTGTTTTTGTGAAATATTATCTAACAATAATTTTTGTCATATTAATTATTTAGGTGATATCAATTGAATA
>JAQVAR010000028.1:5208-9465 GCA_028690725.1 Candidatus Iainarchaeum sp. | reverse complement strand
GGTTATAATGTATTAAGTGATGTTTTAAGTGAAAAATTTAACAAAGATCTAGAAAGAAAAATATCTAATTTTAAGAAAAAAATAAGTAAGAAAGATGTTAAAAAAGAAAAAAAATATAATATAGAAGATTTTGAAAAAAGATTGGAAGAAATTGAATTTTTTACATTAATTGTTAATACTCAACCAAAAACAATTAAATTAAAGAAAAAACCAGATTTAGTTGAAATTAATATTGGTGGCAACAAGGAAGAACAATTAAAATATGCAAAAGAAGTTCTTGGAAAAGAAATAAATATTGAAGATGTTTTCAAAGAAGGAGACTTTTTAGATATTAAAGCAGTAACAAAAGGAAAAGGATTCCAAGGAGTAATAAAAAGATTTGGAATAAAACAACAAAGAACAAAAGCAAAAAAAAGAAGGATTGTTGGAAGTATTAGTCCATGGAACCCATCAACAGTAATGTTCACAGTAGCAAGAGCAGGACAAATGGGATACCATAATAGAACAGAATACAATAAAAAAATATTAAAAATTTCTAATAATGAAAAAGAAATTAATGGAAGTAGCGGTTATTCTGGATACGGAAATGTAAAAGGAAAATTTGCTATTATTGCAGGTTCAATTCCAGGAACAAGTAAAAGATGCATTGCAATTAGAAAAAGTCAAAGACCAGAAAAAAAATCAGGATTAAAAATAGAATCAGTGGAAAAAATATTGTTAAAGTGAATATTATGTTAAACGGTTGGGCGATTAAATGAAAGCAAAAATAATTGGTTTAGATGGTTCAAACAAAGAAAGTATTGAATTACCAAAAGTTTTTGAGACAGAATACAAACCAGTTCTGATAAAAAGAGCAGTACAATCAATACAAACTGCTAGATTTCAACCAAAAGGAGCTGATCAAAGAGCTGGATTCAAAACAACTGCAGAATATTTGGCAGTAAGAGACAAAACAACACAAAGAAGAACAATTAATACTGGTAGAGCAAGATTACCAAGAACAAAAAATAGGAAATATTTATTATATGGAAGAGTAGGAAGAGTATCACAAGCTGTTGGCGGAAGATCACCAAATGCACCAAAATCATGGAAAATAGCATTTGAAAAAATTAATAAAAAAGAAAAAAAGTTAGCATTAGAAAGTGCAATCGCAGCAACAAAAATAAAAGAATTAGTTGAAAAAAGATTTATTGTTGAAAATGAATTACCAATAATAGTTGAAGAAAAATTTGAAAATATTAAAAAGACAAGAGAAGTAATAGAAATTTTTAATAAAATAGGCGTTGGAAAAGATTTGCAAAATGCAAAAGAAAAGATAAGAAAAAGAGCAGGAAAAGGAAAAACAAGAGGAAGAACAAAAAAAGTTAAAAAAAGTGTTTTAATAATAACTGGTTCAAACAGCCCAATATTAAAAGCATCACGAAATTTGCCAGGGGTAGATGCAGTAACATTAAAATCATTAAACGTTGAATTATTGGCTCCGGGAGCAATAGCAGGAAGACTAGTAGTTTGGACAAAAAATGCTATAAAAGAATTAAATAATAAAGAAACAAAAAAAGATAAAAATGAAATAAAAAAAGATGAAAAAGAAACAAAAAAAATAATAAAGAAACAAAATGTGAAAAAATAATTTTTTTAAATGGTGAAAAAAATGGTTAAACTTAACGAACAAGAAAAAAAGCAAAAAGCACAAGAAGAAAACAAAAAAAAGGTTGAACCAAAAGAAGAAAATAAACCAATAAAAGTAAATTTAACATTAAAAGATTTGGAAACAATATTATATCCATTAGTAACAGAAAAAGCAGTAAATATGATTGATTTAGAAAACAAAATAACATTTATTGTTTCACACAAAGCAACAAAAAAAGATGTAAAAAAAGTTATTGAAGAAGCATATGGAATAAAAGTTGAAAAAATAAATATTATTAGAGATATGAAGGGAAGAAAAAAAGCAATAATAAAATTGAAAAAAGAGTTTAAAGCACAAGATTTGGCTACAAAACTAGGAATATTATAAGGTTGATTAAAAATGGCAAAAAGATTATATAGTCAGAGAAGAGGTCGAGGAACAAATACTTTTAAAGCAAAATTAAAAGGAATTGAATCAAAATATTTAATGCAAAGCGAAGAATTATTAAAAGGAGAAATAACGGATTTTATAAAAGATACTGGAAGAAATGCAATAATACAAACAATTGGTTTTAACAATGGACAAAAAGAACAAATAATAGCAGCAGAAGGAGTTTTTATAGGACAAAAAATAGAACAAGGACAAGGAGCAAAAATAGAAGTAGGAAACATTGTGCCATTAGGAGAATTACCAGAAGGATGTCCAATTTTTAATATTGAAAAAATAATAGGCGATGGAGGAACATTAATAAAAAGTTCTGGGAGCTATGCATTATTAATGGCAAAGGATAACAAAAAAGTTACTATAAAAATGCCATCTGGAAAATTAATAACATTACCATTAGATGTTAGAGCAACAATAGGAAATGTTTCCTGCGGCGGAAAAGAAGAAAAACCATTTATTAAAGCAGGAACAAAATTTTTTGCAATGAAAGCAAAGAAAAGATTTTGGCCAACAGTAAGAGGAGTAGCAATGAATGCGGTTGACCATCCATTTGGTGGAGCACAACATCATCCAGGAAAATCAAAAAGTGTTTCAAGAAATGCACCAGCTGGAAGAAAAGTTGGAGCAATTGCTTCAAAAAGAACAGGAAGGAGAAAAAAGAATTAGGTGTGAAATATGGCTAAAAAAGAATTTACATTCAAAGGAAAAACAATAGAAGAATTAAAAGCAATGAAAATAGAAGAATTTGCTTTACTTTGTAATTCAAGAGCAAGAAGAAGTCTAAAAAAAGGGTTCGATAGACACATATTTAAAAAAATATTAAAAGCAAAAAGCAATGAGAAATCAAAGCCAATTAGAACACACAACAGAGATTTGATTGTTATTCCAGAAATGATTGGAACAAGATTTGCAGTATACAAAGGAAATAGTTTTGAATTATTAGATTTAACAGAACAAATGTTAGGACATTACATAGGAGAATTTGTTTTTACGAGAAAAAGATTACAACACGGAAAAGCAGGAATTGGAGCAACAAAAAGCTCTACTGCAATAACAGCAAGAGGATAAAAGTGAATAAAAATGGCTAAAAAAAATTATCAAAAAAATGTGGGAAAAGAAGATAAAACAGCGAGAGCAATAATAAAAAATGCAAACATCTCAATTAAATATTCAACAGAAATTTGTAACCAAATAAAAGGATTATATTTAGAAAAAACAGTAAATTGGTTAGAAAGAATAATAAATCATGAAGAATATTTACCATTAAAAAAATATAATAAAAAAGTAGCCCATAGAAAAGGAGAAGCAAAAAAAGGATTCAAATCTGGAAGATACCCTGAAAAAACAATAAGTGTTTTTATTGAATTATTAAATTTAGTAAAAAATAATGCTGACACTAAAGGACTCAATACAGATAAATTAAATATTATCCATTCTTTTGCATCAAAAGGAATTACAAGATATGGTCATCAAAGTAAAGGAAAAATAGGTGGGAAAACAAAAAGAAAAAATGCGACACACATAGAAGTAATAGTTTCAGAGGTAAAAGCATAAAAGGTGAAAAAAATGATTGAAAGAACATTTATCAAAAAAAATTATAATAAGATGGAATTAGAAAATTACCTTACAAAAAAATTGGACAGGGCAGGGTTCAGTCATTTAGAAATAATAAAAACACCTTTAGTAACAAGAATAGTATTACATGTAGCAAAACCAGGACTAGCAATAGGGAAAAGTGGCTCAACAATAAAATTATTAACAGAAGTAATAGCACAAAAATATAACATTGATAACCCACAAATAGAAATACAAGAAATAAAACAACCAAATTTGAATGCAAAAATAATTGCAGAAAAAATGGCATCAATGATTAACAAAGGATATTCTTGGAGAAGTGTTTCATTTAGATCAATAAAAGATATTATGGCAGCTGGAGCACAAGGAGTAGAATTAGTTTTTAAAGGAGCATTAGGAGCAAAAGGAGCAAGAAAAAGAAAACAAAGAATTGTTTTAGGATACATGAAAAAAATTGGTGACCAAGCAAAACTTGTTGATAGGGCAAAAGCATCAGCAAACCCAAAAATAGGAGCAATAGGAATAAAACTAAGCATTATTCGCCCAGATGTTATTTTCCCAGACAAAATTGATGTTAAAAAAGTAGTTGAAAACATAAAAAAAATAAA
>JAQVAR010000028.1:0-5108 GCA_028690725.1 Candidatus Iainarchaeum sp. | reverse complement strand
AAAAACAAAAAAATAAGAAGTGATTATTATGAATTTAAAAACAAAAGAATTGATAGGACAAAGTATTGATGAATTAAAACAAAATGTTATAGAATTAAAACAAGAATTAAGTAAAGAAAAATCAACAATCGCATCAGGAACAAGGAGCGAGAACCCAGGAAAAATAAAAAAGATTAGAAGAGATATTGCAAGATTATTAACAGTAATAAATGAAAAGGAGGCAAGTGATGCAAGAAATTGATAAGATCAGCGGTTTACCAAAAGATTTGTTTGACATAACAAATATAACAAAAGCACAACAAAAAATAAGAATTGAGGTCAAAAGAATCAGATTCAAAAAAATGATAACCATAATAACAGGAATTGAAGAAAAAGAAGTTGTAAAAGAATTAGGAAAAGAAATGAAACAAAAATTTGCATGTGGAGGAACAACAAAAGAAAACATAATAGAATTACAAGGAGATCACAAAGAAAGAGCAAAAAAATTTTTGATTACAAAAGGATACAACCAAGATTTAATTGAAGTGTAAAAAAATGGTAAAAGAAAAAAAATATGAAATAAATAACAAAAACATTCTAGTACACGAAATGATTGGAATGAATGTAAAAGTTATTGAAAGTTCAGACAAACAAAGAATTGGAGTTAAAGGAAAAATTATTGATGAAACAAAAAATACATTTATTTTGGAAGGAAAAAAAATAATTCCAAAAAAAGAATGTGTTTTTGAATTTGATATAGGAGAAAAAGTAATTGTTAATGGAAAAGATATTTTGAAAAGACCAGAAGAAAGATTGAAATAGGTGATATTTATGACTGAAAAAAAAGAAAAAAAGAAAATTTCTAAAAAAGAAGAAATTAACATTAGAAAACAATATCCCATAAGAGGAAATGTTTTTGAAGGAATAGTTACATCAGCAAAAGCAAACAAAACAATTACCGTGAAAAGAGAAATTACACATTATATTTCAAAATATGAAAGATACAAAAAAGTGTTTTCAAAAATAAAAGCACATGTACCCGAAGGAATAATTGTAAAAGAAGGAGACAAAGTTAAGATAGGAGAAACAAGAAAAATTAGTAAAACAAAAAATTTTATTGTTATGGAAGTAAATGGTGAAAAAAAATGAGAGCAATTAGTATAAAAAATAATAAAGCACTTACGTTGAAAAGTCATGTTACCTGTACAGACAATAGCGGAGCAAAAGAAGTTTACATTATATCAGTATTTAAATATCATAACAAAAAAAGAGCAATTCCAAAAGCAGGAATTGGTTCAATGGTAAATGTAGTTATAAAAAAAGGAAAACCAGAAATGAGAGGAAAAATAGAAAAAGCAGTAGTAGTAAGAACAAGACAAGAATACAAAAGAGCAAATGGAATGAGAATTAAGTTTGAAGACAATGCAGTAGTATTGGTTGATGCAGAAGGATTACCAAAAGCATCAGAAATAAAAGGATGTGTAGCAAAAGAAGTAGGAGAAAGATACCCAAATATTGCCGGAATGGCATCAGTGGTTGTTTAAATAGGAGAGAATGAAAATGATATCAAGCAAACCAGGAAAAAATAGGAAAAATGCGTTTACAGCACCAATGCATAAAAAATCAAAGACAATAGCAGGACATTTAGGCGAAAGATTAAGAAAAGAAATAGGAATTAGAAGTATTCCATTAAGAAAAAATGATGTAGTAAAAATAATAAGAGGCACTTTTAAAGGAAAAGAAGGAAAAATAATTAGAATTGACCGAAAAAATAAAAAAATATTTATTGAAAAAATAGTTAGAAAAAAAAGTGATGGAACAGAATTTGAAATAGCAATAGACCCATCAAAAATAATTGTTAGAGATTTAGATAAAACAGACAAAAAAAGGTTAAAAAATAAAAAAAATAAGAGTGTGAAAAAATGAGTAAAAAAGGACAAAATAAAAAATTAAAAGCATTAAATGCACCAAAAATAGTTCAAATTAAAAGAAAAGAAAATGTTTGGACAATAAAAACAAGAGCAGGAACACACAAAGCACAAAATTCAATCCCATTAGGAATTTTGCTAAGAGATTATATTAAAATAGTTGGTAATTTAAAAGAAGCAAAAAATATTTTATTAAACGGAGAAGTTAAAATTGATGGAAAAATTAGAAAAGACTATAGGTTCGGAATAGGTTTATTTGATGCAATCATAATAAAAAAACAAAAATTATTTTACAGAATGATTTTGGATAAAAAAGGAAGATTAAAAACAAAAGAAATGAAAGAAGAACCAAAAGACAAAATTTGTAAAGTAGAACACAAAAAAGCATTTGGAAAAAAAATACAAATAACAACAAATGATGGAAGAACATTTATTAACAAAGAAGCAAACATAGGAGATTCAGTAAAAATAAATTTACACGATGGGAAAATAGAAAAAATATTAAAACAAAAACAAAATGCAACAATATACATAACAAGTGGTTCACATTGTTCAGAAACTGGAAAAATAAAAGAAATTATACCCTCAAGCATAAAAAGAGAAAAATTAGTAAAAATAGAACAAGATGGAAAAATTTTTGAAACAATAATAAAAAATATTATAATAATCGGAGATGAAAAAGAAGAAATTCAATTATAGGTGTTTAAATGCAAAAAATATCAATAGAAAAAGTAGTTATTAACATGGGCGTCGGTTCAGATGCCGATAAAATGAAGAGAGGAGAACAAATAATGAAATTGATTACTGGAAGAAAAGTAATAAAAACACACGGTAAAAAAAGAATCCCTGATTGGGGAGTAAGACCAGGCGTTCAACTAGGATTAAAAATAACTCTTAGGGGAAACAAAGCAATGGAATTTTTAAAAGAAGCATTCAAAGCAAAAGATAACAAAATAAAAGCAAAAAGCTTTGATAAAGAAGGAAATTTTGGATTCGGAGTAAGAGAACATATAGAATTACCAGGAATAAAATATGATCCAAAATTAGGAATACTCGGATTCGATGTTTTAGTTACTCTAAAAAAAATAGGTTATAGAGTAAAAGTAAGAAAAATAAAAAGAAAAAAAATTGGAAAAAACCAAAGAGTAACAAAAGAAGAAGCAATTAATTTCGTAAAAGAAATCGGAGTTGAATTACAATGAGTACAACCAATAAAAACGAGAACAAATTTGAAAGAAAGAAAAAAAAGTGTAAAATGTGTGGAACACAAAAAGGATTAATTAGTAAATATAATTTAGGAATTTGTAGGAGATGTTTTAAGCAAAATGCTGAAAGGCTAGGCTTCAAAAAATATGATTAGGTGTTAAAATGAGTATGAATGATCCAATAACAGATGCATTAACAAAAATTAGGAATGCAGAATCAGTTTCAAAAAAAGAATGTTTTTTGAAACCAGCATCAAAATTTTTGGGAGAATTGCTTAAAGTCATAAAAGAAAATAAGTATATTGAAGAATACGTAATGGAAGAAGATAAAGGAATAATATCTTACAAAGTAAAATTAAATGGAAGAATTAATACTTGTAAGGGAATCAAACCAAGATATGCAGTAAAAAAAAGCGATTTTGAAAAATATGAAAAAAGATATTTACCTGCAAGGGATGTTGGATTATTAATTGTTTCAACACCACAAGGAATAATGACGCACACAAGTGCAAAAGAAAAAAATTTAGGTGGAAGACTAATAGCATTTATTTACTAGGTGAAAAAAATGGTTGAAATAGAAATGATAAAAACTCTAAAAGTTCCAGAAGGAATTACTATAACGGCAGAAGGCCACGCAGTTATTGTTAGAACTGAAAAAGGAGAAATTAAAAGAGAATTTAAAAGCCACAGATTAAAATTAGAACAAAATAAAAATTCAATTATCATAATTGGAAACCCAGTAAACAAGCAAACAAGTGCTTTATTAAACACAGTTATTTCACACATAGAAAACATGGTTTATGGATTAAAATTTGGTTACAAATATGAAATGAAAATGTGTTACTCACATTTTCCAATGACCGCAGAAGTTTCAGAAAAAACAATATTTATAAAAAATTTTTTAGGAGAAAAACATCCAAGACAAGCAGAAATAGTAGGCGAAACAAAAGTAGAAATAAAAGGACAAGACATAAAAATAACTGGAAACAAAATAGATGAAGTTAGTCAAACAACAGCAAATATTACGCAAGCAACCAAAGTAAAGAAAAAAGATATTAGAAGATTTACTGACGGTATTTATATGGTAAAAAAAGGAAATATTGAAGAAATACCTGAAGATTTTAAATTTCAAGTTATAAGAGGACGTGAATAAAATGGTTAACACAAAAAAAACAATTACAAAAACAAAAGATAAAACAAAAAAAATAAAGAAAAAAGAAGATATTAAAGTTGGAAAAAAAGAAACAACAAATAAAAAAGAAAATGAAATTAAATCTAAAGAAGAAAAAATTAAAGTTAATGAAGAAAAAAATATTAAAAAAGAAAATAAAAATAAAGAAGCAAAAGAGATTAAAACAAAAGAAGAAGTAGTTAAAAAAAAGGAAAAAAAATATATTCAAGAAGAAAAAAAAGAAAACAAAAATAAAAGTAAAGAAGCAAAAGAAGCTCAAAAAAAACTTGAAATTAAAAAGAAACACCCAGTTTTCAGAGGAAGATTTGGAAAGAAAAATATTAGAAGAAAAAGCATAAAAAAATGGCAAAAATGGAGAAAACCAAGATCAATTGATTTAGATAGAGGATTACAACATGGTTATAGACCAAAAATAGGTTATAGAAATGACAAAAAAATAAGAGACATACACCCATCAGGATACAAAGAAATAAGAGTTGAAAATTTAAAAGAATTAGAAAAAGTTAATGTTAAAGAGAATGCAATAAGGATAGGTGCAACAGTTGGAAAACGAAAAAGAAATGAAATAATAAAAAAAGCAAATGAAAAAGGAATTTGGGTATTAAACTAGGTGAACAAAATGGATTTGAATAAAGCAAAAGAATTAGCATCAAAAATACTAAAAACTGGCAAAGGGCGAATTTATATTGACCCAAAACAAGAAAAAAAAGTAAAAGAAGCAATGACTAAAGAAGATATTAGAGGATTAATAGCTGAAAGAATAATAAAAAAAAGACAAACAAATTTACAAAGTAATGGAAGAAA
>JAQVAR010000027.1 GCA_028690725.1 Candidatus Iainarchaeum sp. | reverse complement strand
AGAAAATGATTTTGAAGTATTATATTCAGATAGCATTACAAAAGACAGATTTATAACAATAAAAGATTCTGAAGAAATAAAAATAAAAAACATTGAAGAATTTTATAAAGAAATTGATGATCTTCAATGGGAAAGAGATAACAAAAAATTAAAACACCCAAAAAATTGTTTTGCATTATCAGTTAATAAAAAAACAAAAAAAGCAGAGTGGAAAGAAATAATAGCAGTAATAAAACACAAAACAAACAAAAAAATTTATAGAATCAACCAAAAATTTGGAGAAACAATTGTAACAGAAGACCACTCAATTTTAGTAGAAACAAAAAATGGTTTTAAAGAAACAAAACCAAAACAAATGAAAAATAAAAAATTATTTTCAGTAAAAAATATTCCATTAGGAAAAGAAATTAAAGAAATTGATTTATTTGAAATTGCAAAAGAATACCATTATATAAGACGATATAAAAATCAAACCAAAATAAGTCAATGGCATACTGATGGCAAACATATTTGGTTTGGCTTTTTTAACTTAAAAAAACAAATAAAAATAAAAAGAAAAATTAATTTAAAAAGCAAAGAATTTGAAGCATTATGTAAATTACTTGGAGCATACATTGCAGAAGGAAGCGCAACAACAATAAAAACTTGTAAAACAAAAAGAGGCGCCAGCATAGCTTCCTCAGATATAAATTGGTTAAAAGAATTAGAAAAAGATTATCACAAATTATTTATAAATGCCAAAACCTGTGTGATACAATCAACAAAAAAAGAAAGAACAATTAATTACAACAATAAGACAATTAAGTATTTTGATAAAACACACAAATTACAAATGATGAATGAAACAAGCGCACAATTATTTAGTTGTTTGTGTGGACAAAAAAGTCACGGAAAAAAATTACCAGATTTTATTTACAATGTTCCAAAAAAATACAAAAAAATAATTTTAGAAAAAATAATTGAAGGCGATGGTTCAAGAATAGTTAATGAAAAATTAGGTTATAGCGAAGAATACAAAAAAAATAATTTTAAAATAGAAACAAAATCATTAGGATTAATATCAGGACTAAGTTTATTATTAAGACAATTAGACCAAAATTTTACTATAAGATATAGAAAAGAAAAAGATACTCACTCAATACAAACATCAACAAAATATAACAATAATATTAAAACAAAAATAGCAAGAGAAGAATATTCTGGAGAAGTTTATGATTTAAGCGTAAAAGACAACGAAAATTTTGTTGATGCATGCGGACAAATATTATTACACAACACAGATTCAAATTTTTTACTAATGAAAGACAAAACAAAAAAAGATGTTGAAACTTTTTTAGAAAAAATTAATAACGAATTACCAGAAACAATGGAATTAGAATTAGATGGTTATTATAAAAGAGGAATATTTGTAACAAAAAAAGAGGGGGGTGCAGCAAAAAAAAGATATGCTCTAATAGATGAAAAAAATAATTTGAAAATAGTTGGGTTTGAATATGTTAGAAGAGACTGGTGCGAACTAGCAAAAGAAACTCAAAGAAAAGTAATAGAATTAGTATTAAAAGAAGGAGAACCAGAAAAAGCAGCAGAATATGTTAGAAAAATAATAAAAGAATTAAAAACAGGAAAAGTGAAAAAAGAAGAATTATCAATAATCACAATGCTAAAAAGAAAAGTAGAAGATTATAATTCAATAGGACCACACGTAGCAGCAGCAAAAAAAGCTATTGAAAAAGGAAAGGACATTAGCATCGGATCCTTACTAAGCTTTATAATAACAAAAAATGGTAAAAGTATTTCAGAAAAAGCAGAACTAGAAGAATTTGTTAGCGAAGGAAATTATGACGAAGAATATTATATTCAAAACCAAATAATGCCAGCAGTAATAAAAATTTTAAGAGAACTAGGTTACAGCGAAGAGGATTTAATACAAGGTGGAAAACAAAGCGGATTAAAACAATGGTTTTGAAAAAGTTTATCAAGCCATAAGCGAAAATAGTACGCGTGTGCACGGAGCAAGCCGTGCGTGGAAAACAAACCGGTTTAAACGCATGGAATTGAAACAAAAAAAATCAAAAAATATTTTCCTAAATTAAAAATACTATTTTTAATGAAGTTTATAAAACTTAAGTAGAAATAATTTGTTATGGAAACAAAAGAAATTAATAATTATAAGAAAGCTGGTGAAGTTTGGAAAAATGTTATTAAATTTGCTAGAAAAAAAGTTGTTGAAGAAATTAGTTTATTAGAATTAGCAGAAAAAATAGAAACAAAAATAATAGAAGAAGCAGGACTTGCTTTCCCAACAAATCTTAGTTTAAACGAAGAAGCAGCACATTTTACTCCAAACGGAAAAAAAGAAGATGATAGAATATTAAAAAAAGAAGACTTGTTAAAAATTGATTTAGGAGTACAAGTAGAAGGATATATTTGCGACGGAGCAATAACAATTAATCTAAATAATGAACACGCAAAACAAATAGAAGCAAACGAACTAGCATTAGAAAATGCTATTACAAAAGCAGGATTTGGAAAAAAAATTGATGACATAAGCAAAGAAATAGAAACGACATTAAAAGAAAAAGGTTTTAACCCAATATATAATTTGGGCGGACATGGTTTAGCAAAAAATGATATTCATTCATTTCCAAGCATACCAAATCATGCTAGTGGAACAACCGCTGTTTTAGAAGAAGGAGCAATAGCAATAGAACCATTTGCGACAACAGGAAAAGGAATTGTTAGCGAATCACCACAAGTAGAAATATTTTCATTAAAAGAAGGAAAAAATGTTAGAAACATTTACGGAAGAAAAATATTAGAAAAAGCAAAAAAATGTTCAGGACTACCATTCTCGGAAAGATGGTTAAGAAAAGAAACAAAATTAAATGAATTCCAATTTATTATTGGATTAAGAGAATTAATGAAGGCAAGTGTATTTGAAACTTTTCCAGGACTAAAAGAAGTAAAAGGAGCAATGGTAACACAATCAGAAAAAAGTTTGCTAATACTAGAAGAAAAAACAATTGTTTTAGGAGAATAAAAAAAATAAAAACTATCCAAAAAATAATAAAAAAAAATGTAAAAATATTTAAACTACAAAAATACTAATTTTTCGAACTTTTCAAAACAACAGATATATTTAAAAAGAGTTATGAATATATATTCATTATATTATGAATCATAATTCATAATTGGAGGGATTTAAATGCCAAGAAGAGATAGAACAGGACCTGAAGGAAAAGGGCCAAAAACAGGAAGAAAAAAAGGAAAATGTAAATAAGTGTTATCGAGCCCAAGAGCGAAGATATCACACGTGTGCACGGAGCAAGCCGTGCAAAGGAAAGTGCAAATAATATTTTAAAAAAATTAAAGGAGGTAATTATTATGCCGAGAGGAGATGGAACAGGACCAAATAATTTGGGACCAATGACAGGAAGAAGAATGGGCTATTGTGCAGGATATAACGCACCAGGATTTATGAATTCTGGATTCGGAAGAGGTTACGGTAGAGGATTTGGAAGAAGTGCAGGATATGGTAGAGGCTATGGAAGAAGATTTGCTTGGAATTATGTTGATGCAAATCCAATAGTTGGAAACGCAATGCCACAATATAAAGAACCAACCGAAAAAGAAATTTTAGAAGAATTAAAAACTGAAAAAATTGAAATAGAAAAAGCAATTAAAAATATTGAAGAAAAAACAAAAAAAACAAAGTAAATAAAAAAAGATGCAGGAAAAGAAATAATATGGTTAGACCAAAAATACCAAGAAGCATAAATTTTGAACCCGGAACAACTTACTTCAAACCAGCAGGCATCCCACTAAGAAATTTAGAAGAAGTTGTTCTTTCTTTTGAAGAAGCAGAAGCACTAAAACTAAAAGATGTTCTTGGTCTAGGACAAACTGATTGTGCAAAAAAAATGAATGTTAGCCAACCAACTTTTTTTAGAATACTATTAGTCGCAAGAAAAAAAGTTTCTGAAGCAATAACAAAAGGGAAAGCAATAAAAATAGAAAAATAAATGCTCTTGCCGAGGATTGAACTCGGGTTACTAGATCCGCAATCTAGAGTACTATCCACTATACTACAAGAGCAAAACTAATTCAATACAAAGATAATTAGTATGGAAAAGATTTAATAATTATGAAATGATTAATCAATAATGTTTCTAAGAATAGGAAAAGAAGATTTGAAAGCATCATTAAAAGATGCTGGAACAATATTGTTTTATTCAGGAATAAGTTTTCTCATACCAATAATACTAACAATTATTTTGGACAAAAATACTAATTATTTATTAGCATTCTCTGTTTCTGCTTTAGGATTATTCACAATAGGATATTTTTTGAAAAATAATATTGTTACTAGAAAAGAAACAGAAATAAAACATGCTATGTTAAGCATTGTTTTGATTTGGTTAATTTATTGTTTTTTTGCATCAATGCCATTTGTATTAATAATGAAAATTAATTTTGTAAGTGCTTTTTTTGAAACAATGAGTGCTCTAACAACAACAGGGCTAACAGTATTAACACCAATGCTTGATACAATGCCAATGTCATTATTATTTTGGAGAAACTTTTTGGGTTGGATAGGAGGAATAGGAATAGTATTAATGGCTTTTATTGGTTTAATGACAACATATTCTAAAACAACAAAATTGTTGACAGCAGAAGGAAGAGGAGACCAATTAAAAGAAAATTTGAGGACCAGTGTTAGTAAAATATCTCTTATTTACGTGGCGATGACTATAATAGGAATTTTACTGCTTGCTATTGCAGGGCAAACATTTTGGGAAGCAACTAATTATTCTATGTCAGCTATTTCAACTAATGGAATGGATATTACAAGCATTGGATTAACAGGAAAAAATAATGGTTGGTCACCGGTAGGCCTGAATAATTATTGGACCAATCTTATACTAATTGGAATAATGGTAATGGGTGCGAGTAGTTTTGCACTACACTACTTGTTCATAAAGAAAAAACAGTGGGGCGTTTATTTCAAGGACCCAGAATTCAGAATGCTAATATTATTAGGACTAATTGGAACACTAATTGTTGCAACAAAACTCGGTTTAATGACAAGTTTTTGTTATTCTTTTTCAGCACTAACTTGCGGGAGCTTATCACTCGTAACAACAAATGCTATTTGGAACTGGGATGATTTTATAAAAATCATTTTAATCACACTAATGATTATTGGTGGTTCAGCAGGTTCAACTGCAGGTGGAATAAAAATTAGTAGGTTTATTGTTTTTTGCAAAAGCGTTTACTGGAAAATAAAACAAAGCGTTCTACCAGAAAAAAGTTATTTTAAAAAAAGTTACAATGAACAACAAATAAGCAATTCACAAATAAAAGAAATAAACCAGTTCATACTAATCTGGATAATATTCTTATTCATAGGAACACTAATATTATCAATGCATGGATACGACTTAGGAAATGCGCTGTTCGAGGTTAGTTCGGCACAAAGCAATGTAGGTATAAGTACAGGAATAACACAATTAGGAATGCCAATAGGAATAGAAATAATGCTTATAATAAATATGTTTGTTGGAAGACTAGAAATAATACCAATAATGGCAAGCATAGGACTATTGCTTAGTCTGAGAAAAAGAAAAACACAATAATTAAAAACAACAAAACAATTAATTAATTGAGAATAAAAAACGAAAAGGAAAAAAAGTAGATAATAAATTTTAAATGAAAATAAACGAAGTAAAATAGGATAAATAAAAAGAAGTGAAAAAAATGTATATTGTAATAGTTCGTAGTCGGAGCGGGAAATCTTGGTTACTATCTTGCACACTTACTATTAGAAGAAGGACACGAGTGCGTAGTAATAGACAAGGACACAAAAAGATGTGAAAAAATAGCACACGACTTAGACATAGTAGCAATAAATGGTGACGCTACTGATCCAAAAATAATGGCCAAAGTGGATATAAAAGAAAGCGACGCTGTTGTTGCTCTCACAGGACAAGACGAAACAAACATGATTATTTGCCTGCTAGCAAAAGACCAAGGAGCAAAACAAGTAGCAGCAAGAATATCAAGAATAGATTATAATGAACAAGTATTAAAAAAATTAGGAATAGATGTTGTTATTCATCCAGAAGCAGCAGCCGCAGGTTATATTGAAGAACTAATAACAAAACCAGAAGTATTAGACTTAGCATTCTTGTCAAGAGGAAACGCAGAAATAATGGAATTAGAAATAAAAAAAGGAAGTAAATTAGACGGAAAAAAAGTTAAAGAAATAGAAAATCCAGATGGTTCTGCATTAATTGGTTTTTATGATGGTGGACAATTAGTAATACCAAAACCAGAATCAAAACTAAAAGCAGGAATGAAAATACTAATAATAGCAAAAAGAGAAGTAGCAAACAAAGTAAGAGCAAAAATAATATAAAAAATTAGAGAAAATAAAAAAGGATTGTTTTAAAAATAAGAACAAACAATTATGTTACAAGAAAGTGGTATTTAAAAGATGATTAAAAATGAGAAGAGCACAAGGAACAATAGAAGAGCCTTTTTTGCTAAAGCAAAAAACCCTCGGGAAAAAAACAATTGCTCAAGGAACAATAGAATACTTGGTTGTCATTGGTGTCATTGTTATTATTGGTTTGGTTGTTGTTTCTTTGTCAACCAATTTTTTTGATGATGCACAAAGTATTTTTTCCACTACTAAAAAAATAAGTTCGTCTGTTGGGGTTATTAGTATTAATGAAGCTATTGTTAGTAATGATGGTAACGGATTAATTGGTTTAACTAATAATTCTAACGAAACATTAACCATAACCAAATTGAGTGTTGATGAAGTTGAATTAAGCTATCCTGAAACTATTTTGTTTCAAAACACCCAAAAATTTTTTAGTTTAGATGAAATAGAAGAAAATTTTGATTGTAATAGTTCTCAAGAAAAAACAAAAATTTGCGAAGTAATAATTTTTTACAAATCAACATATGGATTGGAAAAACAAGCTAAAACAAGTATTGTTGTTGAATGCGTAGAAAATGTAATTCTAAGTGGTACTACTACAACAATACAACCACTTTCAAGTACAAAAGCAATCACTAGTTTTAATTTTGATGATCCTCATACTATAGGAAATGTTAACAACACTGATTTTACTGTTTCATTAACAGTTCCGTTTGGTACTGATGTTTCTGCTCTCGTTCCAAACATTTTAATTACAGGAGAATCAATTGTACCCGCTTCTGGTATTGCACAAGATTTTTCAAACCCAATAATTTATACTGTTACAGCAGCTAATAGTTCAACACAAGATTATAATGTAACAGTAACTATTCTACCTCCATTTACACACAATATTACATTAAATGTAAAAGATTTTCAAACCGAAGAACACTTAACAGGATTTAATATTGATTGTAATGTTAATGATTATGATTTTATAAACCAAAATTCTCCAAAAACAATTGATATGAATTTAAGTTCGTACTCATGCATTTTTTCAAAAGCAAGTTATGATTCAAATACAATAACAATAATTGTTGATGACGAAAAGTCATTAGACATTTATTTAGAACCCATAATTGAATATATCAATCTTTCAGATTGTGGTACTCTAAATATCACTAATGGAAATTATCTTTTGAATAATGATATTGGGTCTGGCGGGACTTGTTTGAAAATTGATGCTAATAATATTTACGTTAATGGAAATGATTATACTATAACAGGTGACATTAATGCCACAAACCCAATGAACCCCGCATGGACTAATTTAAGTATTAAAGACACAACAATTATTGGAAATATTTTTGCAAACGGTTGGGATAACGCTAGTGGAGCAGGATTCAAAGGAGGAGATATAACAATGAATAATTCTAAAGCAACAAACATTTATGTTTATGGTGGAAATCCAACTTGTACTTTTATGGGATGTAATGGTGGATTCGGAGGAAACGTTACATTAATAGATTCAAACGCAAGCATAATAGATTCTAACGGCGGACAAACACCAGCAAACCAAAGTTGTGGTGATGGTGGTAGTATAATATTAATTAATTCTAACGTAACAACAGTCAATTCCAACACTGGAGCTACGTGCACTTTTTATTTTCGCTCAGGAGGAAATTTTTCAGCTACCAATTCAGAAATATCTTATGTAAACATGATTGGAGGAGAAGGAGAGCTAACAATTTATGATTCAAATATAATTACAATAAACGCACACGGAAGAGATTATAGATGGGGAAATGGATCCCAAATGGACATAAATAATTCTTTAATAAATGCAATATACGCTTACGGAGCAATAACAACTGAATATTGGCAATGCCATGGTGGTAATGGAGGAAACTTAAATATTAACAACTCAGAAATTTCAATAATTGAAGCATATGGTGGTACTGGAACGGGTAGTGCAGCAAATGGTGGAAACGGAGGAGAAATAAATATCAACAACACAGGAATTTCAATAATCAAAGCAAACGGTGGCAACGGAATATTTTGGAGCGGAAGTGGGGGCAACGGAGGAACAATAACATTTGATCCTTGTCCAACACCAAAACCAGATGTTAACATTGACAAAGGATACGGACCATCAGGAGATGGATTAGACGGAACAATTAACCCAAGTGATTGTCACAATTAGTAAATAATAATTTTTAAATAATTATTTTTTACACTAACAAAAAAATCATTCTTTTTTTACAACTACTTTTTTGTGATGAGAAGGAACTCTTTTCTTGTGCAAAAACAATATTTTTTTTGCTTCATTGGCTTGCCTACGTGCATTCAAATTTTTTTCTTTTTTTGGCCTAGACTCATTCAAAGCACTTTTACCTCTTTTTATTTTCAACCATTCTTTCAAATCAACCATTAAAAGAATAGGAAAAACTTGTTAATTAATTTAACTATAATAAGAAAAATAATAATTACAAAAAAACAAACAATTAAAAAACACATAAATTAGGACACTTTTTTGAAAACAAACCTTTAAAAAAAGAAAAGTAAAGAATAATAATTATGATTAACAAAAGTGATTCACTTCATCTATTCAAATAATTTTGTTAGTCGTAAGAACAAATTTTTTTTTAAAACTAGTAAAAATTGTTTTTTCAAAAAAAGCAATTCTTTTAATAGTTTTTTCAAGTCAAATATTTTGGCTAATGGCTGCGATGGTCTAGTGGTTTATGATGGTGGGTTGTGGTCCCGCCGACCCGAGTTCGATTCTCGGTCGCGGCCTTTTAAGGTGATATGATGGTTCAAGTTGTTAGAGGAATGAGAGATTTAATAGGACAAGATGCTTTGTTACAAGAAACTATTGAAGGAAAATTTAGAAAAGTTTTTGCTTCATTTGGTTACTTGCCCTTATACACTCCTGCTGTAGAAAATTTTGACTTGTTTAAAACTAAAGGTGGAGCAGGAGAAGCAATAAAAGAAGAAATTTATTATTTTAAAGATAAGAGTGAAAGAGAATTAGCATTAAGATTTGAGTTTACTGCTTCTCTAGCAAGAATTGCTTCAA
>JAQVAR010000026.1 GCA_028690725.1 Candidatus Iainarchaeum sp. | reverse complement strand
CCTGCGTAGTTTCAAAGTGGCGCGGCAGCGCCACGCTGCGCAAAAAAGATACTACTTAGAAATAGATAATTAGCTCGCTTTCATCCTCACCTTAAAAGGTGCAGTTTTCTCGCTCGACTAGATAAAATTTCTATTACCACAATTTAAACAAATCCATGAATTAACTAATTGTGGAATTTGCTGTTTTATATTACTACTTTTACAATTTGGACAAACTTTTAAAAAATCATTCATAAAAATCAATTCTTTGAATCACTTTTTACATTAAGTATCTTTGTCAATATAATTGGAATAATTATTGCTAAACAAGTAACAAATAATGCAACTAGCAAAAATTCTAATAATCCTGCTCTTTCTTTTAAAATTGGTGCTAAAAAAGCATTGATGACATCTCTCCAAGTTAATGCTGCTAAAAAACCAAATGCAGCAACAGAAAGAGTAAGAATTTGTTTTCTTAATTCATTAAAAAAATTATTTCCTTTTTCAACAGAAATTTTTGATAATTTATTTTGAATTTTTTTCATTTGTTTTAACGTTTTTTTGTTCTTTAATTCTAAAAATCTTATTTTCTTGTTTTCAATATTTGTTTTCTTTTCCAAAGCAATTATTTTTTTAGAATCGTTTGCTGTTCTCTTTTTTAAATTTTCTATTTTTTTAGAATCCTCTTTATCTTTTGTATTATATTCACTCATAAACATCCCCCATTTAATCAAAATCTACATATTAATACTCATTTTTTATTAAAATCTTTACCAAAATATTCAATAAATTTTGTTGTTGTTGAAAGAACAAAAGTTCTTCCTTTTGATTCTTTTTTAATAAAACCATTTTCAAATAAAATTTTTAAATGATCATACGCTTTATTATTTCTATATTTTACTACTAATGCTTGTTCAATTGGTTGTTTATATGCAACCAAAGCAAGAGTTTTCATCACTCCTTTTGAAAACATTGAATCTGTTGCTAAATGAGAAACATAATCCTCATATTTTTCTTTAACTCTCATTTGATACCCGATTGGTAATTCAACTATTTCTAACGAAGATTTTCTATTATCATAAAAATGAATTAATTCTTCAATAAGAGATTTTGTTTCTATTCTAGAATCAATAAGAGCAATTTGTTTTAACTCTTCAATATTAAGCGGCTTTTGAGACATAAACAAAGCGGCTTCCAAAATTTTTTCTTTTTCTAATCTATCCATAAAAAATCTATAAATTAGAATGAAGTTAAGTAAATTTAAACTTTGTGATTAAAAAAAATTATTTTTTAATTAATCCTTCTAATTCTAACAACAAATTATCCAAATAACAAACTATTCTATAAGAAATATGGATTTTTGATAAAAAAACATTTTCTGAAAAAGATTTTCTAAGTTGTTTATATTTAAAATCTTCAAAATAAGCTTCTCCTAATTTACCCAATCTTTCTAACCTATTTTTTTCTTTAAATAATTTTTCTCTAAAATTAATTATTTTTAACAAAAAATCTTTTTTTACAACAAAATCATTATTTTTTCTATGTTCAAAATTTCTTATTAAATCATTTAACAATTGAACATTCCTTTGCATTAAATCAAGATTATTTTCTAATTCCAAAACCCTTTTTTCAAAATTTTTTAAAAACCTTTTTCTTGCCTCAACAGGTTTTTTCCTCATTTTTTGAGAAAAAAATTTTTCAGCATATTTTTTTCTAAAAGATCCATTAGATAAACTAGAATACAAACCAAATTTAGAATAATTTATTTTTACCATAAAATAAGATTATTTTTAGAATTTAAAAATTTTTTGAATAAAAACTACAAAAAAGGCTTCCAAAAGTAATTTAAAGTTAAAATAGCCTAATTTTAATGGTGATAACAATGGTTTATGAACATATTAATAGTAAGGGGAAAAAGTATTTTTTGCATGGAAAAGGAAAATTGTTTTATTTCTCAGGAACACAAAAAGAAAATGCAATTGATTTACCAGAAGGATATAACGTTGTTGAGAATTCAAAAACAGGATTACCAATGTTAAAAAAGAAAGAGTGATTCAAATGAAAAGATATTTCGTTGGCCCTCCAACAAAATTTCATAAAGAATTTGCAAAGCATAATGGTATGATAGGTAAATTTGAATCAGAAAATGGAAAAGGATTAAAATTCCAAGTTTCTTTGCAAAAAAAATTACAAAGTAAGAGAATTTCAACTACTAAAGCAAAGGATTTAATTGTTGGAAGCAAATTCTTAGCTGATTTAACTGCGTGGAGATGTGGAGAATTAAAAATGAGAATTGATTGGAGTGAATTATATACAAAAGCATTATTACGTAATATTAAATTTGTTCCAAAAGAACAAAGAAAAGTTGTGTGGAGAGAAATAATAAAACAACACAAACAAGACAAAAAGTATTTTAGGTGTTAGAATAATTGTTTAAATATAAAAAAGAGTATTTTTATGGTAGGTGGTATGAATGAAACTAGAAGAAATTTTTAAAATTTGTATTGAAGAAGGAATAAAAGAAGACCCAAGAGGGAAAGCAAAAATTGACAAAATTTTAAAAAAAAGAAACGAAGCTTATAAAAAAATGGAAAAAGAAGATAAAGAATTTTTTGACAAAGAAATGTTGTGGAATCCTTTTGATGATTCTAGAATATTAGTAGATGATAAAAGAAATATAAAAAATGTAATGGTTGGAATAGATATTGAAACACCAGAAATATTACTTGCAAACGAACTAAATAAAAATGGAAAAAATATTGATTCTGTTTGGGCGCACCACCCAGAAGGAATTGCATTAATAGGTTTAGACAAAGTAATGGCCTTACAAATAGATGTTCTTGTTAAAGCAGGAGTATCAATAAATCAAGCAGAAGCAATAATGCAAGGGAGAATAAAAGAGGTTTCTGAAGCATTATCTCCCCAAAATTCTGAGAGAGTAGAACAAGCATCAAAATTGTTAGGAATAAATTTTCTTAATACACACACACCCGCAGATAATCACGTACACAAATATTTGACAGAATTATTTGAAAAAAAGAAACCAGAAACTCTTAAAGATATAATAAAAATATTAAAAGAAATTCCAGAATATAAAGAAGGAATGAAACAAAAAATTGGCCCAATGATATTTGCTGGGAATGAAGATAGTTCAGTAGGAAAAATTTATGTTGACATGACCGGTGGAACTGAAAGTAACAAAGAGGCTTACAAAAAACTTGCTGAAAAAGGAGTTGGAACAATAGTTGGAATGCATGTTGGAAAAGAAATGAAACAAGAAGCAGAAAAACAAAATATGAATATTGTTATTGCAGGACACATCCCATCTGACAATCTTGGAATGAATTTATTATTGGATAAAGTGGAGAAAAAAACAAAATTAAATATAATTGAGATGTCAGGATTTAAACGAATAAAGAGAAAGTGAAGTAATGAACACTCCAATAATTATTTTTAATTTTAAAGAATATTGGAGAAATCCATTTGTAAACAAATTTATTGATGGAGAAAAATATGAAGGAATAATGGTTTTTGAAAATGATAAAAAGGTAATTTGGTTTAGCCACCCATTTAATTTTGAACAAGTAAAAAAAGAATATGGCAAAAAAATAATTATAAAAGAATTAAACAAAGATTCTTTAAAAATGTTAAAAAAAAGAAAAATAATAGGTTATGATTCTAGATATACTACTGTATCACAATTAAAATCAATTAAAAAAATATTAAAAAAAAATAAAATTATTGATATTTCAAAAGATATTGAAAAAAAAAGAGAAATAAAAACAAAAGAAGAAATAAAAAAAATTTCTATTGCCGTTAAAAATACTAAAAAAATAATTTTGAAATCAAAAAAAAAATTGAAAAAAGGTGTTAGTGAAAAACAAATAGAAGAATTTGTAAAAAAAGAATTTAAAAAAAATAAAATGATTCATGCTTTTATAATAATTGCTTTTGGAAAAAATACTAAGAATTTACATCACGTATCAACAAAAACAAAATTAATGGACGGCCCTGTTTTATTTGATATTGGTGGAAAATATAAAGGATATTGTTCAGATATTAGTGAAAGTTTTTGGTTTGGAAAAAAAGAAAAAAAATATTTTGAATACGAAAAAGAATTAGTTTTAATAAAAAAATGTTTAAAAAAAATTGAAAAAAAATTAAGAGAAGGAATAAAAGCAAAAGAATTATTCACAGAAGTAAAAAAATTAAAATTACCACATTCTTTAGGGCACGGAATAGGTTTAGAAGAACATGATTATCCAATTGGAATAGGAAACAAAAGTAATTGGAAATTAAAAAAAGGAATGGTTTTGGCAATAGAACCTGGAAAGTATAATAAATTTGGAATAAGAATAGAAAAAAATTATTTGATTAAAAAAGATGGTTTTAAAGAATTGTGATTAATAAGAATATTATGATTGAATTTGAAGAAGCAAAACTAAAAATATTAAGAGCAATAAAAAATCAAGAGTTGTGTATTATTGTTGGAAAATGTTTTGTTTCATACAAAGGAAGAGCATCTTCAAAATTACCAAAAGGGCAAAGATTAATTATAATAAAAGCTGATTTATCAATTTCTATACACGAAAATAGATTAATTAGACCAACAAATTATATGATTAATGGAAAAATTTCTTGTGAAATAAATGAAAAAGAATTAATTATTGAATCAAAAAGATTAAAACCAAAAGAGAATCTGATTGTAAATTTTTTTGAAATTACAGATATAAAAAATTATGATATGCAAATAAGTAATGATTTAAGATTAACAGGATCAGAAAAAGAATTAAATGATGCTTTAATGGACGATTTAAATTTTTTAGAACCAGGATTAAAACCAATAAACCAACAACAAGTTTTTAGAAAAGGAATTTGTGATATTATTGCAGAAGACGCAGAAGGAAAATTAGTAGTAATAGAATTAAAAAGAAGACTTGCAGATTATGCTAGTGTAACACAATTAAAGAGATACGTGGAACAAGTAGAAAAAATGAAGGGAATAAAAACAAGAGGAATATTGCTAGCACCAGAAATTAGAAAAAGCGCAATGGAATTATTACACACATATAATTTAGAATTTTTTAGTTATGATTTTGAAATAGAAGAAAGAAGTAAAATAAAAGGAATTGGAAAAAGCCAACAAAAATTATCTGATTATGATAAATAATATAAAATAAAAAAATATTTATTAATAATAAAAATATTTTTAGTACAAAAAACTATTTTAATTTTTGATCACAAATTTCTAAAACATCTAATTGCTTGCAAACACAATTCAATCCAAGAATGGAACCCAAAGAAGGAACTGTTTTATTATTATCACCAGAAATAAATTCTTTTACATATGTTCCATGAGAAGTTTTTAATTTTAAACCAAATTCATTATCATTGATTTGTTCAAAATTCAAAAAAATTATTTCTTTTTTTCTTTTTAATAATGCTCTTCTTTTTTCAACTCTTGTAGGAGTCAATTGTTCAATGAAAATTTTTTTGTTCAAATCAATATTATTTAAGTCAATCTTTTTAGAACAATTAACAACAGCATAATAAATTTTTTTAAAAGGAAAACTTTTAATTTTGGCAACAAAATCTTTCGAAACGAATTTTAAAGAATTAACAGAAATTTCTTTAAAAGAACTATTAATTTCTGATTCCAATTCTTCTAATTGAATAATTCTTTTTTTTGGGCAAACAATTTCTAAAACAAACGGTCTCCCATTTCCTAACATTAAAACATCAGCATCTTCTCTACCAGCACCATGCAAAACAATTTGTTTTGAAACAAATTTTGGAACAAATTTTTTTGAAAGCAATTGTTCAACACTATTTTGAATTATAAGCCCAGTATTATCGCATTTTTTACAACCATTACCCTTACAAAACCTACAAAAATATTCTGTTTGAGCCAAACCCCTAGAAAACTTACAATACTTTCCATAAACATAAACCGGCATTAAATACACAAAAATAGAACTTTTATTCAAATCAATCAAAAAATAAGCATCATGTTTAGTAAAATCATGTTTTTTTTCTAATTTTGAGTTAAGTAATTCAATGAGCCTATCCCTAACCAAGTATTTGAATTCTATTAAAATATCATATTTTTTTGGCCAAGAAAAACCTATTTCAAAAGAAGAAAAATCTATTTCTTTTGTAATTTTTTCAAAAAAAGAAAATAAATTATGTATAAGTTTTTCTTTGTTTTTTAAATCAAAATCTTTTTCATATTCAAATTTATAATTTGAAAAAAAACTTGAATTTTGTCTTCTTTTACCCATTAAATAATTTTGTAAGAAAAAGAATAAAAGAGGGTGCAAAAAGCACCCAATTTTTTTAAACTACTTGCTCTTTAGCCAAATTAATTATTTGCTTTAGACCAACTATTAATGCAGCAGGTGCAACTAAAGTCACAATATTTCCAACTATTGCATTGATTAAGCCAACAATTGGATCAACAACTAATGCTACTGGACCAAGTGCAACCAAACCAATCATTGCAACCGCTATTGTAGCTACTAAGAAATCAGTAACTCTTTTTTCGTGGATATTTAAAAAACCAACAATCAATCCTAAAACAACTAGGATTAATGCTACCCAACCAACAGCGCCAGCCATCATTGTTGTTCCTAACATTAAATCTAATGCTTGAACAAGACCAGCCACTATAGCGATTATTACACCAGCTAAAAAAGCATAACTTCCCATTTTTTGTGATGCCATTGCGAAAACCCCCTTTTAATTTTAGAAATACATGGAAAAAGAAGTATTTAAATTTTATTGTCGAGCATAATTTCGTTAATCAGCGAATATTTTTTTATTTTTGTAAAATAATCCTATAATTACTTCATTTTTGAAAAAGCATTTTTTCCAATAAAAGGAATTGAATAATCCTCTTCTATTTTTAACAATTGATTATATTTTGCTAATCTTTCTCCCCTACAAGGAGCACCAGATTTTATTTGACCATTACCCAAACCAACAGCCAAGTCAGCAATAAATTTTTCATTTGTTTCTCCACTCCTATGAGAAACTTGTACTTGCCACCCATTAGAAAATGCAAGATTAGCTGATTCTATTGCTTCAGTAATTGTACCAACCTGATTTATTTTTAATAAAAGAGCATTAGCCAATTCTTGATCAATTGCTTTTTTAATAAACTTGCTTTGTGAAACAGTTAAATCATCACCAACTATTTGAATTCTTTTACCAAGCTTTGAACACATTTGTTTCCAACCATCAAAATCATTTTCATCAAAAGGATCTTCTATTGAAACAATTTTATAAGAGTCTAATAAAGATTCGTATTCAATAAGTAATTGTTCTTTTGTTAAAGTGTGTCCTTCAACCAAATAAGTTATTTTCCCATCATCTTGTTTTTTTGAAAAAGAAGAAGCAGCAACATCCATTGCAAGAAAAATTTCTTTCTCATAACCAGTTGTTTCAATTGCTTTCAAAATTTCATCAAGGGGTTCCTCAACCTTGTTCATTTGTGGGGCAAACCCCCCCTCATCACCAACATTAATTGCATTTTTCCCATAATCTTTTTGTAAATTCTTTTTTAACTCGTGAAAAACTGTTACTCCTGCAGAAAATGCTTCATTAAAAGATTTAAATTTTGTAGGAATTAACTGGTATTCTTGGAAATCTAATTCGTTACCAGCATGTTTTCCACCATTAATAATATTTAAAGCAGGAACTGGAAGAACAGGTTTTCTTCCAGACAAATCAGAAACATATTGAAATAATTCTTTTTTAGAAGCAATTGAACCTGCTTTAGCACAAGCCATTGAAACAGCAAGCAAAGAATTAGCCCCCAACTTTGATTTGTTATCAGTATTATCCTCTTTAATTAAAATATCATCAATCTTTTTTTGCTCCCTACAATCTAATCCTTGCACAGCAACAGAAAGAATTTCATTTATATTTCTAATAGCATTTTTAACTCCCAAACCATTAAACTCTTTTTCTCCATCTCTTAATTCAACAGCCTCTTTAGAACCAGTACTAGCACCAGAAGGAACCGACGCCATAAATCTACCAAAACCAGTTTTTAATTCGCATTCAATAGTAGGATTACCACGAGAATCAAAAATTTGTCTAGCCTTAACTCTTCTAATAGAATACATATTATTAAACATGTTTAAAATAGGAATTACAAGTATTAAAATATTGTTATTAATAAAAAAAATAGTATTTTGATACAATTAAACATATTATTATTACACAATACTTTTTTTCAAAATATTTTCTAAATAAATTATTTCATCTTTTGACAATTTTTTTAATTCATCAGAAAAATATTCTTGAATAATTCCTTCAATAGCAAGCATTTTTTTATAAGACTGAACTTCTTTACCAAGAGAAATTTTACCTAACATATTTAACAAAAAAATTTCTTGTCTCAACAATGAATCATATCCAAATAGTTTAAAATTTTTTTTAATATTTAAAAATAATTCAGGAAAAACATTTGACAAACCAGAAACTATTCCAGAACAATTAAAATTAAATGATTCTACTGCAAAAACTTCATATCCTTGAAATATTTTTAATAATTGGTGGTAATCACACAACATTTTGAAATAAGATTTGTTTTTTGAACAGTCAATTATACCAATCAGTTTTTCCCAACCAACAATTTTATTCAAACCAAAAATAGGAATATTTTTTTTAAAAAGAAAAGGATTATTATACAAAATAATATTTGCCTTTGTTTTTGTAAAAAGATTATCAAAAAAATCAATAAAATCAACTTCGTTTGTAAGAGCATTAAATGGAACATTTACAAGACAATAATTAGAATATTTTTCAGCAAATCTTACTTTTTCAATAATTTCATCCGTTGAATCAGAAAAACAACCAACAATTAAATTTCCTCTAACCCCAATTTCTTTTGAAACACCAACAACAATTTTTTTTTGAAAAGAATAATCAAAAAACGCATACTCGCTATTCTCACTAAGAATAACAAAATTTTGAACACCCTTATTCATTAAACGAGCAGTTAAATTTTTCAAACCAAAAAAATCAATGTTATAATCCTCATTCATTGGAGTAAGCATAGAAACAATCAAACCATCCAAATTAATTACCAATCTTATCACCAATTTTTTCTTTTAATTTGTTTAAATCGACATCTTTCATCAAAACACCTTTCATTACTTCAAAAACATATTTTTCTAAAAAAGAATAATCAACAACAGGAAAATCTTCTAACAATTTTTTTACAGAAGAAAAATTAAAATTAAAATAAATTAAACCTAAAATTTTTTCTATTTTCTTTCCACGATCAACAATATTATTCTCAAAAATAGCAAAATCTATCTTAGAAAATCTCATAGTATAATAACCATCAACCCAAACATCATTACAAAACAAAATAGCGTCTTCTTTTTGTAAATTTTTTTCAATTAATATTTTTGAAATTATTGTTTGTTTGAAAAAACTATCATTAAAAGAAGAATC
The DNA here is from genome assembly GCA_028690725.1 of Candidatus Iainarchaeum sp. Lineage (GTDB taxonomy): Archaea > Iainarchaeota > Iainarchaeia > Iainarchaeales > JAAZKV01 > JABIDZ01. The sequence continues at coordinate 59 of JAQVAR010000026.1, read as the reverse complement.
TTTTTCAAGATTATTTCTATGCAATTTTTCATCATTTTCATTTTTTGAAGAAATATAAT
>JAQVAR010000025.1 GCA_028690725.1 Candidatus Iainarchaeum sp. | reverse complement strand
AAAAATTCATTTTGAAAAGCAAAATAAGCAAGTATTATGCAAATAGAAAAAAGAATTAGTTTTGGATACTTGAATGCGAGTAAATGCGTTTTTTTAATAGTTAATATAATTATTTTCCAATATGAATCCGGTTCATTAATAACAAAATCAAAAAAACCTTTTTCACTAGAGTTATTATTCATAACAATATTATGTTTCTGGATTTAAAATGATTTTGCTTATTTTTTTGGGAAATATTTTATTCGAATAGTGTTTCCTTAAGAGAAACACTTTTAAAGGCAAATAGTGATAATTGGTAAAGAATGCCTTTATAATAACATACTAATTACTAATTAGTATGATTTCTGTTAATTCATTAAGGAGTGTTGTTAAAACACAAAGGCAAACACTAAAACTAAAAAAACATACAATAAAAAGAGAAGTTGAAACAGAAGCACTAGAGAACATTAAAGATCAAAGAATACTTGTAATAACTGGGATGCGAAGAGTTGGAAAAAGTACACTCTTAAAGCAAATAATGGAAAAAACAAAATATTTTGCATATGTAAACTTTGAAGATGAAATATTTTTACAATTTAAAGCTGAAGAATTTGAAAAACTAAATCAAGCACTCTTGGAAGAATATGGAAAAATTAATACATATTTCTTTGATGAGATACAAAACATTCCAAAATGGGAAGCCTTTGTAAGAAAACTCCAAGACAACAATAAAAAAATAATATTAACTGGTTCAAACGCCTCATTATTAAGTAAAGAACTTGGAACAAAACTTACTGGCAGATATAAACAAATAGAAGTTTATCCATTTTCATTTAATGAATTCTTGACATACACCAACCAAGAAAAAGAAACAATAACTACTGAAGAAAAAGCTAAAATAACAAATAACCTAAAAAAATATATTTTGCTTGGGGGGCTTCCCGAATATTTAGAACAGAATGACAAAGATTATCTTAATTTACTTTTTGAAAACATAATATATCGAGATATAGTAAGCAGATATGGAATAAGAAAACAAAAAGCCTTAAAGGAATTAATACAATTACTAGCACAAAACAACACAAAAACAATAACCTATAATTCTCTAAAAAATTCAATAAAGCTATCAAATGCTGACACAGTAAGAGAATATATTGAATACTTAGAGAACTCCTACTTGTTTTTTACACTTAACAAATTTGCATATTCTGTAAAAAAACAATTAAATATGCCAAAAAAAATATTCATAATTGATAATGCATTTACCGATAAATTATTATTTTCACAAGATTTGGGAAGAAAACTAGAAAATCTTATTTTTATTGAATTAATTAGAAGAAAAAAACAATTATTTTTCTTACAAGAGAAAGGTGAATGTGATTTTATAATAAAAAATAATGCACAAATTTCTGACGCAATCCAAGTATGTTATGAATTAAAAGAAGAAAACAAAAATAGGGAGATAAATGGGCTAAAAGAAGCAATGGAAAAATTTAAGCTAAAAAAAGGAACAATAATAACACTAGACCAAGAAGAAACCATTAAAGAAAATGAAAAAATAATAGAAATTGTTCCGGCATGGAAATGGTTGTTAGAATAAAAAAATTAGAACCTAAAAACACCCCTCGTTTCTACATAATAACCTTTTTAAGACTTTATAACTTTATAATATTATAACCGAGAAGCTCTCTTTAAAAAAGAATTAAACTAAACGATAACGTTTGTCGCCCGGCGGGGGTATTCTACTTATAGTGCAAATCTTAAAAAACATAAAGGTTTATATAGTATTATAATTTCATATATTTCAATGGTATTGCTTTGGGGAGCTATATCTCTTTTGGGATTGCTTTCTTCAAAGGGATTATATAATATATTAAAAATTTCAAAGTGGAAAAAAAAATCTACTGAGGAATTTTTTGAAAATAAATCAAGGGCAAAACCATTAATTTATTTTTATTTATTTATTCCTGCGTTAAGAGAACAAAAGGTTATAGCTGAAACATTAGAGTTCATTTCGAAGATGAATTATCCAACTAATAAATTTGAAATTATAGTAGCATTAGATAAAAAAGAACAAGGAAATTTTACAACAAAAGATGTTGTTAAAAAATATTTAGAAAAAAAAGCAAACAAAATGAAAATTAGTTTTGTTGAATATTCTGGCAATGGTCAAAAAAGATCTTTTCAATTGAATGAAGCGTTAAAAAAAATTATTAATAAAAAAACATCTAAAAAAAATATATTTGTGGGTGTTTATGATGCTGATTCTAGACCAAATCTAAATACTTTAAGTTATATTAATTATAAATTTTTTAAAGAAAAAAAAATGGTTTTTGCTTTCCAACAAACAATAAATTATTTGCTTAATTCTGAAAAGATTTCAAATTTAAAAAATTCAAGTTTGTTGCTTGGTAATGCTTATTATCAAACATTGTGGAATTATATTTCTGAAATAAATCAATTTTTAAAAAATAATGCAAGGTTTAAAAAGAGAAAAGAAAGTAATTTTCCGCCATACTGTATGGGTCATGGAGAGTTTTTTGAACTTGAAACCTTAAAATCTATTGGTGGATTTCCAAACAATGGCCCTGCAGACGGAATACAAATAGGTTTTATTTTGGCTTTAAAAAGAATAAAAATAATTCCAATTCCACTTGATGATTCTTGTGAATCTCCTGAAAAATTATCAGTATTATTTAAACAACATTCTTTTTGGTTTTGTGGTAATATAAATTTTTTTAAAATAATATCTAAAGAAAAATTTTCTTTTTCTAGAATAATGCAAACCTTAAATCATCTTTTTTTATGCGGAAAATGGTTGGTTAGACCTTTTTTTTATTCAATAACATTAATTTATGCAATAATTGTTTTGAATTATTTAGCAATTTTAGTTTTGTTAATAATGCCGTTTTTGTATTATTTGTTGGGTTATTATTTAATTAAACAAAATTTTGAACAAAAAATATTGAAACTTAAATATTGTGGCGTTGAAATTCCTCTTGCGATGTATTTCAAATCTTTTGGAGCAGTAAATGGTTTAATTAAAACAATCAAATATTATTTTTTTAATAAAGATTATAAATTTAGTAAGGTGGAACGTTGAATACATTATTTTGGGAAAGAAAGTTTTTTACTAATTCACAAGGTTTAGATAATTGTGTTATTAAACAAATTCCAGAAGATTTTGTAGTTGAAGAATTTTTTGAAAAAAATATTTTGAGTGAATGTAGATTTTTTATTAAAAATGCAAAAAATGAAATTAAATTTTTACCATCTAGGGGTAATTATGTAATTGGAGAACTTGAAAAAAGAAAAATTGAAACAATAGTTGCTATAGAAAAAATTTCAAAGAAAATTAAAGTAAATGTTGAAGATATTTCATTCTCTGGAATGAAAGACAAATGGGCAGTAACTTGTCAAAAAATTTGTATAAAAGATCTACTAAAAAAAATTAAAACGCCAATTTATGATGAAAATTTTATTTTTTCACCAAAAAATAGATCAAATTGTTCTTTAAAAATAGGTGGTTTATGTGGAAACAAATTTACAGTTACTATTAGAAATATTTATCAGGATGAAGAATATATAAAAAATATAGTCAAAAATTTTGAGCAAGAAGCTAAAATAGGATTACCAAATTATTATGGTAGACAGAGATTTGGTGGTCCTAGGTCAGTTTCACACATTATCGGAAAATTTATAATTGATGATAAAATTAAAGAGGCAATTAACATTTTTCTTATGCAATCATCCCCAGTGGATTCAGAAAAATTAAGATATGCTAGAAAACAAATAGAATATAATCAAAATTATAAAAAAGCTCTTTCTGGTTTTCCTAATGAATTATTTTATGAAAAAATAGTTATCAAACATTTAATAAAAAAACCAGGAGATTATTTGGGTGCATTTGAAAAAATAAACGCTAATCTTAGAAGACTTTTTGTTTTTTCTTATCAAAGTTATTTATTTAACAAAATGCTTGAAAAAAGAATTGAATTATTAGGTAAAAAAACTTTTCAAAAGCAAGAGGGAGATATAATGTGTGATAATAATATTTTTGGAATGGTTCCAGGTTATATGAGTGAATTTTCTTCAGGAATTCAAGGAGAAATAGAAAAAGAAGTTTTAAATGAACACGGAATATCTTTTAGTTATTTTGAACAAGCAAAAAAATATGGTGTAAATTGTAGGGGTGAAAAAAGACCAATTTGCATGAATTTGTGTGATTTTAATCTGGTGTCCATTTTACCAGACGAAATAAATATTGGTAAAAATAAACTAGTTGTTTCGTTTAATTTAAAAAGTGGGCAATATGCAACAGTTTTTTTAGAAGAACTATTAAAAACAAGTTTATTTTGATTTTATTAAAGGGGGTTATTTATGGTGAAAAAATTTGAAAATAAATGGGTTATAATTACGGGGGGTAGTTCCGGTATTGGATTAGCAACTGTTACAAAACTAGCTAATTTGGGTGCAAAAATTATTTCAATACAGTCAAATAAAAATCCAAAAAATTTGATTAATAAAAAAAATGTTTTTTCAATAGATTTTGATTTAAAAGATATTGAAAATATTAATAATTTATTTTTAAAAATAAAAAAAATAAGTAAAAAAATTGATTTTATAATTTTTAATGCAACAATTGATTCTGGTTCAAGCGTTGAAAATTTAGAATTGGATGAAATGAAAAAAGTTTTTTCAGCAAATGTTTTTTTTCCAACAATTTTTATGAAAAAATTTATTCCTTTATTAAATAGAAATTCAGCAGTTATTTTTATAAGTTCTGGAGCACCTAGGTTATTGTTAAAAAATAAATCTGTTTATTCGATGACTGAAGGTTGTGTTGAAACTCTAGCAAAAGTTTTAGCAAAAGAAATTGCTCCAAAAACAAGAGTAAATATCGTTGCTCCCGGGCCAACTAAAACTAAAAGACTGCTTTGTGGTTCTAAAGAGTCAAATAAAGAATTAATTAAGTCTTTAGAAAAGTTGATGCCATTAAACAGAATAAATAAATCTGAAGATATTGCTAATACAATTATTTTTTTAATCTCAAATGAATCAAGAAATATTACTGGACAAACAATTCAAGTTAATTGTGGAGGAATTATTTTATAATTATTAAAAGGTGATATAATGGATGAAAAATGGTTAGAAAAGTTTTTTCAAAATAAAGATTTGCATCCAAATAGGACGGGTCAATCAGCAATTTTTGCTGGCCCACCTAATTTTGGTGGAAGATATAATTATGATGAACTCGAAGATATTAAAACAAAAAATCTTGGTCTTGGTTGGATTTATTATTCTCTTGCAAGACTTTATAAACCAAAATTAAGTGTTGCAATTGGTTCTGGAAGAGGATTTTGCCCGATTTTGTTAGCAAAGGGAATTAAAGACAACGAAAATAAAGGTATCCTCGAATTTATAGATCCTTCACTTGATGATGATTTTTGGAAGAATTTAGAAAAAAATAAAGAATATTTTTCTAATTTTGAAATCAATGATGTTATAAATCATACTCTTTTGACAACACAAGAATTTGTAAAAACAGACAAATATAAAAATATGAATAAAATTGATTTAATGTCAATAGATGCTAGTCATTTTTATGAATTTGTAAAAGATGATTGGGAACATTTCAAGAATAAAATTAGTGATAATGGTATTATAATTTTTCATGATTCAATTAGTAGATCAGCTAACCCAAAATGGAGTGGTCCTAGAAAAGTTTTGCTTGAAATTGCAAAGGATCCAAATTACCAATTTTTTGATTTAAAATTTGGCGCGGGTTTGACTTTAGTTCAAAAAAATTTTTTTGAACAATCTAAAGAATATATAGAAAAATTAGATAAAGAATGGACTAATCCAGATAAGGACTTATTTTAGGTGGTTTTATGGAAAAATTATTTGAAAAAATTGATTCAGAAATTAAATCAAATCTTAATTCATTAGTTGATACAAAAAATTGGAATACTTATCGCGGAGTATTTGCAAATTCAATAGAAAAAAGACTTAATAATTTTTTTTCAGCAAAATCTTTGTTAACAAATTCAGGTTCTTCTACGATTGAACTTTGCTTAAGAGTTCTAAATATTGGAAGAGGAGATGAAGTAATTATTCCAAGTTTCACATTTGTTGCAACTGCTCAAGCTGTTTTAATGGTTGGTGCTACGCCAGTATTATGTCAAACAGATGATTCATTTAATCTTTCTGCAAATGAATTAGAAAAAAAAATTAATAAAAAAACAAGAGCAGTAATTTTTGTTCATTTGTTTGGTAATCCAACTGGTATTGAAGAAGTCAAAAAAATTTGTGATAAAAATGGTCTTTATTTAGTTGAAGATTGTGCACAAGGATTTGGAGCAGCAATTGGAAACAAAAAAGCAGGAACTTTTGGTGATTGCTCTGCTTTTAGTTTTAATTCTTGTAAACATTTTAGTTGTGGCGATGGTGGATTATTTTTAACTAAAAGTGAAAAATTGTTCATAAAAGCTAAAGGAATAAGACACGCTGGATTAATAGAAAAAAACAAGGATTTTATTTCATATTTAATTGGCGGAAAAAATTTGATGACAGAATTTCAAGCAGCAGTACTTTTACCACAAATAAAGAGAATAGACACAATTATTGATGATAGAATAAAAAATGGTTCAATGATAACAAATAAATTATCACAAATTAATGGAATCCAAACACAAAAGTGTGAAAAAAATGCAACACATGTTTTCCAAAGAATTGTTTTTTTGGCTGAAAATCAAAATAAAGCTAAAAAAATAATTGCAAACAATGAATTAATTGAAAGGGTTTATCCAAGAGCACTTTCAGAAGAACCAATAATAAAAAAATTTGGTTTAATTGATGAGAAAACAAGAAACATAGGTTTAGATTTTTGGAAAAGACATGCAAGCATTACTTTTCTACCTTTTGTCGATTATAAAAATTTTGTAAATGCTTTTGAGTTGAAATAAATGGGGAAAATTGCGTTTATTAGATTGTTAAATACGTGTAATTGTAAGTGTGAAATGTGCTCCGTTTGGCGAAGACCTCCAGAAGAATTTGATTTTGATGAGTTAAAAAAAATAATATTAACCGTAAAAAAACACGGTTTTGATAAGATAATATTTACTGGCGGAGAGCCAACAATTTATACTAAATTTAAAGAATTAATTTCTTTTCTAAATAAAAATAATTTTTCTTTTGCATTAATAACTAATGGTTCAATAATTCAAGAAAAGTGGAATCAATTATTTTCAGAAAAAAAACCAGACTTCATAATTTTTTCTTTAGATAGTTTTTCAAAAAAATATCATGATACAAACAGAGGGTTTCCTGGAATTCACGATAAAGTTACAAACGCAATAAGATTTGTTATAAGCAAAAAAGTTAATATTATTATTAATACAGTTATTACAAAAAATAATTATAAAGAACTTTTAGAATTTATAAAATTTGATTTTTTTAAAAATTTGATGGAATGGCAATGGATGCCAGTAAAATTTTCACCAGAACTAGCTTTAAGAAAAAAAGAATGGAAAGAAATAAAAAAAACTTTTGATCTTTATAATAAAATTAACTCAAAACCAAGAATAGTAAGTGTTTTCGATTTTCCTGAAAACCTTGATAATTTGTCAAAAGAAAACTTTACTGGAAATTATTATTCAAAAAATGATTGTAAAATATGTGAAAAAATGTTATTTATTGATATTAATGGAAATGTGTATAGGTGTAATTCATTTGACGATAGATTAATTGACAAAGTTAGATTTGGTAATTTTAGAGAAAAAGGGTTAGATAATTTAATAAAAAAAATGGAAAAAGAAATAATTTTGCCTAAACCCGGTTGTGTAAATTGTGATGCTAGAAATCAAAGATATAATTCAAAAGGTGTTTTAATTGATTGTTGGTCTAATTGATATTCCTTGTGTTCCATTTAAACTACCAAAAGAATTTGAAGAATTAAATAGAAAAAAGTGTGAATTAGAAAACAAAATAGCTGAAAATGAATTTGGTTTTTCTTTAGATGGATATGTAAAAAAAAATTATTCAATTGGATTATTGACTATAGCTGCGTATCTTAAAAAAAATTCAATTAATGTTATTTATTCACATTATGAAGATGAAAAAAAAATTGAAAATATGATAAAAGAATGTTCAATAATTGGAATTTCTTCAATGTCTCCTTTTTTGAGCATTGTTTTTGAAATTGCAAAAAAAATTAAAAAACAAAATCAAAATATTAAAGTTGTTGTTGGTGGTCCAGGTCCAACAAATGAACCATTAAGATATTTGTCTACAAACAATATTGATGTTGCAATAATTGGTGAAGGCGAAAAAACTTTTCTTGAACTAACAAAAAACATTAATAATTTAGAAAATTTAAAAGGAATTGCTTTCAAAAAAAATGGAATTATTATGAATTCTCCTGTGGAATATTTAACTGGTGATGAATTACCTACTCCAGATTATTCTTTTTTAAATGGAAATATTAATGATTATTCAATTAATATTACTACAATGCGGGGTTGTTTGTATAATTGTTCATTTTGTGCAAAATTTAAAGGTCCTGTAAGATTCAGACCAATAAATGATGTTATTAAAGAATTAGATTATTTGAATAAAAATTTAGAAAAAAATTCAATGGTTCATTTTTCAGATAATGTTATATCAATTCACAAAAAAAGATTTTTAGAATTAATGTGTAAAATAAGTGAAAAAAAATATCATTTAGTTTTTGGCTGTGATGTAAGAGCAAACCATGTAGATTCCGAAATTGCAATTGCGCTAAATAAAGCTAATTTTAAAAGAATAAATATTGGTGTAGAAGATTGTTGTGATTTTGTTCTCAAAAAAAATAATAAAGGATTAACATTTAAAGAAATTAAGAGTGCAATAAAAACTCTAAAAGAAAATACTAATGCTATAATCTCTGCATATTGGATGATTGCTCTTCCAGGAACAAATGAAAAAACAATTCAAAAAAATCTAATGACAATAAAAGAAATGTTAATTAAAAAAGAAATAGATTTTGTTTTACCTAGTTTATTGAAACCATATCCTGGAAATGAAATAAGCAAATATCCTGAAAAATTTGGAATTAGAATGAAAAATGATTGGTTAAACTGGCTTAACAATTATTATTTGCCTATGTGGGAATCAGATTTTTTTGATCAAAAAAAACTTATTAATACAAACAAATTATATCTAAAAACAATTGTTGATGCTTATTCAAAAATGGCTCCAAAAGGAAAATCAAAAATTTCGTTTAAAAACAGTGTAAGCATATAACTAAATAAAACTAATTTTTTAAAAATAATTTTTGTTTAAAAAAACTAACTATTGAGTAATCTGTTAAAGAACTATTTTCAAGAACATGTTTATCATATAATGGAGTTATTATTATTATAAAACAGCTAACTGTTGTTAAATGCATTAAAGTAAAAGGAATCTGACCTAATCCTGCTTCTATAAAACTCATTCCGAACATTAAACTACTCATTATTGGGCCAGTAATAAAATCAAAAATTAATACGCCTATTATTCCACCTTTTAAATATTTAAATATGCTTATTTTTCTTTCTTTAAAAAAATATTGTGTAAATAAAAAAGCAATTCCTGCATATGTTAATGCAGTAACTAAAGTCCATATTCCAAGCATACCAGTTATTACATCAAAAGAAACCATTGTAATGAATGGAAACAAAACAGCCTTGTACTTCTTATCACTTTTAGCATAAGGAAGCATTATTGCCATTATTGGATCATTATTTGGAATAAAACGAAATAATCTAATAATATTTGATAACAATATTCCAATAACAAATTTTGTTATTCCAATACTAGGTTTTTTTTTCATATAAAAATTAAATAGCATTTAATATTTAATGTTTTTTGTTTTAAAGTTAGGTTTTTAAATGAAAATGACTATTAGCATTTGTATGCCACAACCAAAGAGAAGATTGAAGGGTAATGCAAGGGAAAGAAATTTTCAGGCAAGGAACAAATCCTTTGATTCATTGAGTGGAAACAAGAATCATATTTTGAAAATAAATTTGTTGAAAAAATCTTTGAGTAATTCTAATAAAGAAAGAAAACCTTTGAAAGATTTGTGTGTTAATGTTGTTGGGCATAAAAATTTAGTTTCTTCAAGTAAGTCTATTGAAGGACGAAGAAGTTTAGAATCTTTAAATACTCATGCTAGTGGACGTAAGATTCTAACAACATTAGGTAGTTCTGTTGAAGGGTATTTGGCTTTGGAAGCATTGAGTGATTCTGCTATGGGACGAAGAATTTTAGCAACAGAGGATTTGTCAATAATAAAATCTTTTATTAGAAAATCAAAAAAAGGTTCAAACAAAATTCAAAATTATCATTAACTTTTTTTATAAAATTATTATTAATTATTATAGTGTGTTAGAAAAAATAAGTGTTATAATGGTTTTGTTTTTCAATCTTATCAGTGTTTGAAAGTACTAGTGAATTAAATGAAGATTTATTATGCAA
>JAQVAR010000024.1 GCA_028690725.1 Candidatus Iainarchaeum sp. | reverse complement strand
TAAATTTAAATACTTGTTTTACTTAAGTTATAGTATAGAGGGGTTTTTAGTGGTTAATTCTAATGCATATTATCTTTTAGAGAGATTGGGTCTTACTGAATACGAGGCAAAAACGCTTAATACTTTATTTAAATTAAGGGAAGCAGAAGCACCAGTAATTTCTAGAGTAGCACAAGTTCCAAAAACGAGGGTATATGATGTTCTTGAAAAACTAATACAAAAAGGATTGCTAATTGAAATAAAAGGGCGTCCAAAACTTTATAGAGCAATAGAACCCGAAAGAGCAATTGATACATTAATGAGTGATAAGAAAAGTCAATTAAATGTGCTTGAAAATGAAGCAAGTAAATTTAAAAAAGAAATTGTTTTAGACGATAGCATTGAAGAAAAAGGCGAAAAAATAATGAAGGTAAAAGACAAGCAAGATTTTGAAAGAATTTTGGGACAAGAAATAGAAAAAGCAAAAAGTAGTATTCACGGGCTAACAGAAATAACAGATGAAAATGTAATAATACAAGATTCATTAAAAAATGCATTAGAAAAAAAAATAAAAATTAGATTAATTAATTCAAACCAATCAAAAAAATTAAAAGATATATTAGAGGTAAAACAATTAAACCACGGTTTGAATGCTTTTATAATAGATAATAAAAAAGTAGTACTAGCAATAAGTGATTTTAAAAAAGAAAAACCAGATTATCATTTTACAATATTAAATGATAGCGCACCAATAGCAAATGCATTAACACATTATTTTGACACACACTGGGAAAAAGCAAAAAAATATTAGTATAAAAAAAATTTTAAAATCAATAACAATAATAAACCTTATTTTAATAATCTTATAATGCAAGAAATAAAGATTCCTGGAAAAGGCATTAATGAAATCAAAAGAATAGCATACAAATATGCTATAAAAAATTGTTTTGAACACAAAGGAAAAGCAGAAATTGGAGCAGTAATCGGAAAAGTAAAAGCAATATTACCAGAAACAATAATAGGCCAAGCAATACCAATAGTAAAAGAAGTTATTGAAAAAACAAACAAAATGAAAAAAGAAGAGATAGAAGAAGAATATTATCTTTTTGAAAAAAGTGGTTGGGAATTAAAACAAGTTGAAAAAGAAAAAACGCTTCCAGAACTAAATTGGTTAGAAGAAGAAAAATTAATTACTAGAGCAGCCCCTTGCCCCACAGGAGCAATGCATTTTGGACATGCAAGACCATACATATTATTAGATGAATATGTAAAAAAATATGGTGGAAAATATATTCTAAGATTTGATGATACTGATCCAAAAATAAAAATTCCAGAAAAAGGAATAGAAGAAGAATTTCAAAAAGATTTTGAATGGCTTGAGATAAAAATTCATGAAATAAAAAGACAATCAGATAATATTGGAAGATACTTAAAAATAGTTGAACAATTAATCGCAGAAGAAAAAGCATATATCTGTTTTTGCAAACCAGAAGAATGGAGAAAAAAAATTTGGGAAGGAAAAGCATGCGAATGTAGAGAAAAAAAAGCAAGAGAACAAATTAAACATTGGAAAGAAATGGTTAAAGGAAAATTAAAAGAAGGAAGTTGTGTAGTAAGATTAAAAACAAATTTAGAAGATAAAGATTCTAGTACAAGAGATTGGTGGTTAGCAAAAATAGTTGATGACCCAACAAAACACCCAAACAAAAAAACACACAAATATCATGTATGGCCATCATATAATTTAGCATCATCAATAGATGATCACGAAATGAAAATAAATTTTATTATACGTGGACAAGAACACATACAAAATGAAAAAAAACAAAAATATTTATATGATTATTTTAAGTGGAAATACCCACACACAATGTACCACGGAAAAATAACAAAAGTTGCTGATATGATATTAAGCAAGAGCAAAATAAAATTGTTAATGGAAAAAGAAGGATTAAAAAGAGACGATGATCCGAGATTAGCAACAATAAAATCTTTTAGAAGAAGAGGATTCAGACCAGAAACAATAAGAAAAGTAATATTACAATTAGGATTAAATCCAAATGATGCAAAGATAGGATTAGAAAATTTTGGTTCATCAAACAAAAAATTTTTGGGAGAAGTAAAAAATTATCCTTTTATAGAAGAAGGACTTGAAATAGAAATAATTAATTTTATGAAAGGAAAAACAAATGCTTACGAACAAGAACTTTTGTTAGAAGAACCAATACAAAAATTTGTTGTAGACAAAAAAGAAATTAAAAATATTAGAGTAGGAGAAAATATTAGATTTAAAGAAGGATTTAATGTTAAGATAGAAGAAATAGGAGATTTTGGAGCAAAAGGAAGATTTATTAGTTATGAAAAAACAGGCTACAAAACAATTGACTGGTTAAAAGAATTTATTGACGTAAAAATTTTGATGGCTGATGGAAAAGAAAAAATTGGAATGAGTGTTCCAAACATACAAAATGAAAAAGAAGGAAATGTAATATTTTTCAATGGAATCGGATATGTAAGAATAGACAATAAAACAAGAGAAGTCTACTGCGTATTTGCACACAAATAAATTATTCCTGTTCTACAAGTTTTTTTATTTTATTAACAGATCCTCTTTTTGATTTTATTTCATTTGCTAATTCAATAGAAAGTTTTGGATCAACTTTTAAACAAACATTCAGCACAGAAATAATTCTGTTAACTCTTTCAGCATAATTAGAATCAACACCTTTCAAATGATTTAATCTATTTTTAAGAGCAAGAAAATGATGTTTATCAAAACTATTTTTTTCAATAGTAAACATTACTTTAGCAGGAGAAATACCCGCTCTCTTAGAAACTTCATTAACAAAATTTATTCTCGCAAGACCATTAGAAGTTGAAGGATTCCAACCATAAATATTAACAATTTTTGACATTAATTTAGGATTATTTATTGAAGGATTATTAGAAATTATTCTCTCAATGTTAACAAGACTTGCTCTATGTTCTACTCTATTCTTTAAAATTTTATGTCCTCCAAAAAAAGTAGCAGCACCCAAACCAATAGCAACACCAGCCATAAGGGCCCTTTTACGAAAATTAAATTTCTTATTCAAAGTATTTTTAACAACCATTAATAGAATAGTGAATACAAGAAATAAAAAACTAACTACTACTTATACATAATGGTTTTGTTGTGAAAAATAGTATTTAAGCACGTTTTTAAAGTTTTTTATTAGATAATTTCATACAAAGTATCTAGTTTCTGCCAATGAAACAGATGTGTGAATTGACAGCGAATAGCAAGCAAGTGACATTGAGCTTTAGAGCGAAAATGGCACCCAGATGTGAACTGGCTGAACAGTTCTGCAGTTGATGTGGAGGTGTATTTAATGGCGGAATATATTAAGATTGAATTAAGTAAAGAATTAAAAGATAAAACAAAAACAATAATAGAAAAATCTGCTAAAGGAAAAATAAAAGCAGGTTTAAACGAAGTAACAAAAGCAATTGAAAGAGGAAATGCTAAATTAGTTGTTGTAGCAGAAGATGTTTCACCAATAGAGTTAGTAATGCACATACCAATTCTTTGTAATGAAAAAAATGTTGCTTGTTCATATATTGAAACAAGAAAAGAACTTGGAGAAAAAGCAGGATTGAGAATGGCAACATCAGCAATCGCAATAATAGAAAGTTCTGCTGAAAATGAAATAAAAGATTTAGCAGCAAAAATAAAGGAATTAAAAAAATAGGTGAATTGAATGGCAAATGAAAGAGGAACCCCGGCAGAAGTTGTAGAAGTTGTTAAATCAACTGGTGTTCATGGTGAAATAACACAAATACTGTGTAGGATTTTAGAAGGCCCAGAAAAGGGAAGAGTAAAAAGAAGAAATACTCTTGGAATAATCCGAAAAGGAGATGTTATTTTATTATTAGACACTGAAAGGGAAGCAAAAGAAATTAAAGCATAAATTGATTCCCAAAAAAAATTAAAAAAAAAATTCTAACAAAAAAAAGTTAAGAATTATTAAAACAAGAGGTGACTAAATGGTTAAATGTAGTTTTTGCGGAAAAGAAATTCGTGAAGGAACAGGAAAGCTCTATGCAAAAAAAGATGGGAGTATAAGTTATTTTTGTTCAAACAAATGTGAAAAAAATTTGATTTTTTTAAAAAGAAAACCAATTAAAACAAAATGGACAAACGCGTATAACAAAATGAAGAAAACATTATTAACATCAACAAAATCAACAGAAAAATAATGTTTTAATTATAAAAAAGGAGGAGTTTTGATGCGAAGAACATTGGTTATAATAAAACCAGACGGAGTAAATAGATGCTTAATCGGAGAAGTAATAAAAAGATTCGAACAAAAAGGACTAAAAATAATAGGATTAAAATTAGAAAGATTAAATGTTTACAAACTAAAAGATCATTATGTTCATTTAGAAGACAAACCGTTTTACCAAGAATTATTAAATTATATGACGAGCATACCTTGTGTTCTAATGGTATTAGAAGGAAAAGAAGCGGTACAAGTAGTGAGAACATTAGTAGGCCCAACTAATTCAAGAAAAGCAGATGTTGGGACCATCAGAGGAGACTATGCAATGAGTATACAAACAAATATTGTTCATGCCTCAGAAAATAATGAATTAGCAGAAAAAGAAATTAAAAGATTTTTTAAAAAAGAAGAATTAATTGAATACGATAAAATGAATTTTGGATGGTTATATTGTTCATCAGAAAAAGAAAAATATTCTCAACTAGATATAAAATGGAAAAGTAAACAAGAAGAATATGCTGAAAAAAAAGAAAAAATAAAGCAAAAAGGTGGAAAAAATTGATAAGACAACCAATAATAACTGTGTTAGGACACGTTGATCACGGCAAAACAAGTTTGCTAGATGCAATAAGATCTTCAAGAGTTGCCGCAAGAGAAGCAGGTTCAATAACACAACATATTGGTGCAACAGAAATTCCAATAGATTCAATAAAAAAAATTTCAGGAGAACTAATAAAAAAATTTGGTTTTAGTTTAAAAATACCCGGGTTATTAGTAATTGATACCCCAGGACATGAAGCATTTACAAACCTAAGACAAAGAGGCGGAAGCATTGCTGACCTAGCAATACTAGTAATAGATGTAATGCAAGGATTACAACCACAAACAATAGAAGCAATAAATATTCTAAAAATAAATAAAGTACCATTCATAATAGCAATGAACAAAATAGATTCATTACCTTTTTACGAATCGAAAGAAGGAAGCTTTATAGAAAATATAAACAATCAGGAAAAAAGTGTAAAAGAAAAATTAGATGAAAAATTATACATAATCGTGGGTAAGATTTTTGAACATGGATTTCAAAGCGAAAGATTTGATAGGTGTGAATTCGGAAAACAAATACCAATAGTTCCATGTTCAGCAAAAACAAAAGAAGGATTGCCAGAAATATTAACATTATTATCAGGATTAAGTCAAAAATATTTGGAAAAAAAATTAGAAATAGATGATAAAGAAGAAAATGGAAAAGCAGTTGTGTTAGAAGCAAAAGAAGAAAAAGGATTAGGAAAAACAATTGACGTAATATTATACAAAGGAAAAATAAAAGTTAATGATGATTTTATAGTTCTAGGAAAAAATGGTATAATAAAAACAAAAATAAGAGCATTATTACAACCAAAACCATTACAAGAAATGATGGATACAAAAGAAAAATTTTCAACAGTAAAAGAAGTTTATGCATCAACAGGAGTAAAAATATCTGCACCAAAATTAGAAGAAGTGTTAGTAGGATCAACCCTAATAATAACAGAAAAAAAAGAGGATGAAAAAGAATTAGAAACAGAAGCAAAAAAAAGTTTTTTTTCGACAGATAAAAAAGGATTAATAATAAAAGCAGACGCAATAGGTTCATTAGAAGCAATCACCGAATTATTCAAAAAAGAAGAAATACCAATTAAAAAAGCAGAAATAGGAAATATTAATAGGAAAGATATAATGGAAGCAGCAACAATTGCATGCGAAGACCCATATTTAGGAGTAATAATTGGATTCAATGTTAATGTTGACAAGGATGCAGAAAAAGAAGCTATGGAAAGAGAAATAATGATTTTTAATCAAAAAATTATTTATAAAATAATAGAAGAATATACTGAATGGGCAAATAAAAGTAAAAAAATAGAAAAAGACAAAAACCTTTCTTGTTTAGTATTACCAGTAAAATTTCAAATATTAAAAGGAAAAATTTTTAGAAATAATAAACCAGCAATAATAGGCGTAAAAATAGAAGAAGGACGATTAAAAGATGGTTGGAAAGTAATAAATGAAAAAGGAGAAATAATAGGAAAAATAACAGGAATGCAAAGTGAAGGAGAAAAATTAAAAGAAGCAAAAAAAGGAGACGAAATAGCAATATCAATTGATGATGGTAATGTAGGAAAAAATTTGTTTGAAGGAGAAAAGTTATATTCATGCATACCAACAAAACAATATTGTGAATTAAACAAATATTTAGATGAATTTAACGAAGCAGAAAGAAAATTATTAGAAGAAATAAAAATAAAACGTAATAATTAATTTTAGGAGGATTTAAAATGAAGTTCGTAATAAGCACGAAGTCTGGAAAGGCTTACAGTACAAGTTCCGACGAAGACCAATTCATAGGAAAAAAAATTGGTGAAACGGTTAAGTTGGATGCAATAGGTTTGACTGGCTTTGAAGCATTAATAACAGGAGGAAGTGACAAACAAGGATTCCCAATGAACAATTCAGTACAAGGAATCGTAAGAAAAAAAATCCTGACTGCTAAAGGGCTAGGCTTCAAATCCAAAGTAAAAGGAGAAAGAAAAAGAGTATCAGTAAGAGGAAACATAATAAGCAAAGAAATAACACAAATAAATTTAAAAATAACAAAAGAAGGAACAAAAAAACTAGAAGAAATATTTGTAAAAGAAAAAAAAGCAGAAAGTGAAGACGAACAATTAACAGCAAAAGAAAAAGCATTGAAAAAAAGTAAAGAATTAGCAGGAACAGATGCAATAGGAGAAGCACCAACAAAAAAAACAAGGCATTAAAAAAAGAATACCAAGAGGTTAAATTAGTTAACCTCTTTTATTTTTAAGAGATGATAAAAAAATGGTTAAAGAAAAGGTAAAAATAAAAGAAGAAGAACAAGCAGTTGTAAACATCGGAATAATAGGACATGTTGATCATGGCAAAACAAGTTTAACAAAAGCATTAACAGGAAAATGGACTGATACTCACAGCGAAGAATTGAAAAGAGGAATATCAATAAGAATGGGTTACGCAGATACTACATTTTACAAAATAAAAACATCTAACGGAATAAAATATTCTAATAAAAAAGAAGGAAAAATATTAGAACAAAGAACGGTTAGTTTTGTTGATGCTCCAGGACACGAAACATTAATGACAACAATGTTAAGCGGAGCAGCATTGATGAACGGAGCAATATTAGTTATAGCAGCAAACGAAGAATGCCCACAACCAAGAACAATAGAACATTTAATGGCATTAAAATTTGCAGGAGTAAAAAATATTGTAATAGCACAAAACAAAATAGATTTGGTTTCAAGAGAAAAAGTAATTAAAAATTTTGAAAAAATAAAAAAATTTTTAAAAGATTATGGTTTTGAAAAAGCACCAATTATACCAATATCCGCAAATTTTGGAGCAAATATTGATTTGTTAATAGAAGCAATAGAAACAACAATAACAACACCAAAATATGATTTAAAAAAACCATTGAAAATGTTTATAGCAAGAAGCTTTGACATAAACAAACCAGGAACAGAAATAAAAAAAATAAATGGAGCAATACTAGGCGGGAGTATTTCACAAGGAATAATTAAAATAGAAGACGAACTAGAATTATGCCCCGGATTAAATGGAAAAACAAAAATAAAAGTAATGACAATATCCACTAGCAAAGGAATAGTTAAAGAAGCACACGCCGGTGGCCTAATAGCAATAGGAACTAATTTGGACCCAAGCATATCACAAAATGACCAACTAAGAGGAAAAATAATAGGAAAAATTGGTTCAATACCAGACCCTGTGAAAAAAATAAGAATGAAAATAAATTTGTTTGAAAGAATGATTAATTTAGACAAAAAAAATACAGAAATAAAAATAAATGATCCATTAGTATTAACAATAGGAACAAATACTGGAGTTGGCTTTGTAACAACAACAAAAAAAGAAGAAATAGAAATAACATTAAAAAATGAAGAAATAATAGAAAAAAATCAAAAAATAGCTATTAGCAAAAATATTAACAACCAATGGAGGCTAATTGCATATGGAGAAGTCATATAAAATAATGATTGATACAAACTTCTTCCTAACAATGGTAAGATACAAAATACATGCAATAGAAGAAATAAAGAACAATGTAAAAGCAGAATTTTACACAACAGAAGGAGTTATTAACGAATTAAAAGGACTTTCAAAAAACAAAAAAATAAAAAAAGAATTTGAGATAATAAAAAAAATAATAGAAAACCAAAAAATAATATTATTAGAAAGCAAAACAAACGATGTTGACAAAGAATTAATAAGAAAAAGCAAGGATTATGTAATAGCAACAAATGATAAAGAATTAAGAAAAAAAATAAAAGAAAATGGGGGAAAAACAATATTTGTTAGAAAATTAACCTTTGTGGAAATGAATGAAATTACAGGTTAATAGATTAATTGGGTTTATAAATTTAATCTAAGAGAATTATTTTTATAAAGAATTAAAACAAATATTTGAAAGAAAATGGTGAGTTTAAATGTTTTATAAAGCAAAAATAAATGATAAAGTAAGGGTTCCTCCAAAAAAATTGGGTTCGAAAATAAAAGAATCTCTTTTAGAAATTTGTAAAGAAGATTATGAAGGAAGAATAGAACCAAACGTTGGAGTAATAGTAACAATTACAGGAATTGGAAAAGTAGGAGAAGGACATATTATTCCAGGGGATGGAGCAGCATATTACGAAACAGAAATAGAAATGCTAACATACAAACCAATGACACACGAAGTAGTAAGAGGAACAATAACTGAAGCAACAGAATTTGGAGCATTTGTAAGAGTAGGGCCAATAGAAGGACTAATACATGTTAGTCAAATAATGGATGATTTTATTAATTATGACGCAAAATTACCTGGATTTGTAGGGAAAAAAACAGATAAAAAAGTTATACCAGAAGATGATGTACTAGCAAAAATAGTAACAATATCAATGAAAGGAGATACATCAAATTCAAAAATAGGTTTAACAATGAGACAACCAGGATTGGGAAAAGAAGATTGGGCAAAAATAGATGCTAAAAAAGAAGCAAAAAAAGAAAAGGAAAAGAAAAAAGAAGTAAAATCAAAAAAAGAAAAAAAATAGTGAAAAAAAATGGGTAAAGAAAAAGCATGTAGGGAATGCAGATTCCTAATAGAAGAAGGAGAAAAATGCCCAAATTGTGGAAATGCTACTTTTACAACATTTTGGAGAGGGTATGTAATAATAATAAATCCAGAAAACTCTGAAATAGCAAAAAAAATGGGAATAGCAAAAATGGGAAAATACGCATTAAGATTAAGCAGGTGAAAAAATGAAATTAACAATAATAAAAAATGATAAAAATGATTTATTGAGTAGATCTGAAGTAATAGCAGAAATAGATGAAAAAAAGATTCCTTCAAGAGAAGAAATAAGAAAAAATTTGTCAGCAAAATTAAATACTAAAGAAGAAAAAATAATTATTATGAAAATTTCAAGCAAATTTGGGCAAACAAAAAACATTGTACAAGCAAGAATATATGATAATGAAAAAGATTTAGAAAAAAATGAGAGAAAATATATGATTAAAAGAAACACTCCAAAAAAAATAGAAAAAAAAGAAAATAATAATGAAGAATCAAAAGAAAAAGGTGAATGAAAATGGCAGAAAAAAAACAAAAAACAAAAAAATCTAAAAAATATTCTATAACAGGAGACACAATAAAAATAAATGGAAAATTTTGTCCTAAATGTGGGGCAGGAATTTTTATGGCAGCACACAAAGACAGAAACGCTTGTGGAAAATGTGGTTACACAGAAAAAAAATAAAATAAGAAATCTTTTTTATAACATGTTAATCATAATTATTACATGATATCAATAATAATCCTAATAATATTTCTATTAACCCCATTATTTTATTATAGAGTAATAAAAGAAAAAAATTGGAACGAAACAAAAAAAATATTAATTCCAAAATATAAAGGGCATAAAAAAGAAATTATTGGATCAATAAAATTGTTAGGATTGTTAATAATTGGATTCTTGTTAATATCAACAACAATAGGAACAATAGAACATTTTACAAATAATAAAATAAATGACATGGAAAATGTTGCCGATTTTGTTATTAGTGGTTTTGGATCCAACACCATTTTTTTTATTGTATTAATTATAATAACTGTTTTTGCAGAAGAATTCTTTTTTCGTGCTTTTCTAGTAAAAAAAATAGGAATACTTTTTTCAACTATTATATTCACTTTTTTTCATTTAGGATATGAATCATTAACCCAAACAATAGGCGTATTTT
>JAQVAR010000023.1 GCA_028690725.1 Candidatus Iainarchaeum sp. | reverse complement strand
GTATTCTTCTAAAAGGTACCCGATTTTTTTGTTCAAAGATTTATTATTTATTTTATTCAAATAATAAACCATTTTTTCTTGATTAATTGTTGATTGTTGAATTATTTTTTTTATTTCGTCAAAATTCCCTAATAATTTTTCTTTTATAACAGAATCTATTAATAATTTTTCATTATCTGCTACAAAAATAAAATCATCACCGTATTTTATTTTTTCAAAACCAAAAAAATGTTTTTTGTTTAATTTAACAAATTTTAGAGTATATTCTTGAAAAACTATTTTTTTGTGTCTTTTTGTAGTGGCTACTTGTACTTCGTTTATTATTTGCTCGGTGAATCCCTTAAAACTTGATGCAGTCCAAAAAGAAACATAACTTGGAGAAAAAAGATTAGAAGCTATTTGAAAAATATCGTTTTTATTAGTGTATTTTCCTTTCATTATTTTTTTTATTTTATTCTTCTTATTCAAACGATAAAGCAAAGTATAAGCATAATCATTAGAAAAATCCTTTTCTTTTAAAATGATATTCTTGCTAATCACTGTTTTGTTCAAATCCATACCTATTTTATAACAAAAAACCTTTAAAAAACTTACTTTTTGACAATAATCTAATCAAAAATGATTGGTTTAGAGCACTTTTTTAAGAAAATAGGCAATTTTTAACAAAAAAATATTAATATTGTTTAATCACTAAAACCAATTTTTTAAAGTAAAAGCCCTTTTTCTAAATTAAGAGATAATATTGTTCCTCATGAACTCTTTTCTTTAATTAATTAAAACAATTATTGAACAAGGTAAGTTTTAATAAACTATTAAGATAATTTTTTTATATGAATATTACTATTGTGGGTACAGGTTATGTTGGTTTGGTCACTGGAGCTTGTTTTGCAAAACTAGGAAATAATGTAACTTGTCTTGATAATAATAAAAAAATAATAAGAAACCTAAATAATGGTGTAATTCATATTTACGAACCTGGTTTAGAAGAAATATTGAGGGAAGCGATTAAAAAAAACAATATTTGTTTTACTTTTGACAAAAAAGAGGCTTACAAGAACCCTAACATAATCTTTGTTTGTGTTCCTACTCCACAAAATAATGGTGGTTCAGTTGACTTGAGTTTTGTTGTAAGAGCATCAAGAGAGATTGCAGAGAACATTAAAAAAGAAGTTATTATTGTTGACAAATCAACTGTTCCTGTTGGAACAGCAGAACTAGTAGAAAAAACGATTAGAGAATTGAACAAAAAAATTAGTTTTAGGGTAGTTAGTAACCCAGAGTTTTTGGCAGAGGGTTCAGCAGTAAAAGATTTTTTGTATCCTAACAGGATTTGTCTTGGAGTAGAAGACAAGAAAACGCGAGAAATATTAAAAAAATTGTACCATCCTTTTACCTTGAGTGGTGCTCCTATAATAATAATGGGTAGGAGGAGTGCAGAACTAGCAAAATATGCTTGTAATGCTATGCTTGCTACAAGAATTAGTTTCATGAATGAACTAGCTAATTTTTCAGAAAAAGTTGGAGCAAATATAGAGGATGTTAGGAGGGTAATGCAAACTGATCCTAGGATAGGAAACAAGTTTCTTTACTCTGGAGTTGGTTATGGGGGAGCATGTTTTCCAAAAGATGTTAGAGGAATAATAAAAACAGCAGAAGAAAACAAATCAGAACTAAAAATATTAAAGAGTGTTGACCAAGTAAACGAGAAACAAAAAACTATTCTCTTAAAAAAAATAGAGGATTATACTATTATAAAAAATTTAAAAATAAGTGTTTGGGGGCTAGCATTCAAAAAAAATACTAATGATGTTAGAGAGAGCCCTGCAATAAAATTTGTTTTAGAAGCAATCAAAAAAGGAGCAATAATAAATTGTTTTGACCCACAAGCAATGTTAGAAGCAAAAAAAATATTAAAAGAAAGTGTGAATTATGCGAGAACAAAAGAAGAAGCGTTAAGAGAAGCTAGTGTTCTAGTGGTTTTTACTGATTGGGACGATTTCAAACAACCAGATTTCAAAGAAATAAAAAAACAAGGAGTAAAAGCAATTTTTGATGGTAGAAACTTGTACGAGCCAAAAGAAGTAAGAGAACAAGGAATAAAATATTTTGGGATAGGAAGATGATGATTTTTAAAATATTTTCATTTGTTTAATAAGTCGAATCGCAAGCTTATTGTTTCTCTTTGTGTTTTATTTATTACTTCTCTAGTATTTTTATCCAAAATCTTTGTTCTTGTTTGATCTTGAACTAGGTTTAAAATAAAACCTTTTTTTAAATAAAATCCAACTGATTCTGGGTAAGAATCGACTATTAAAAATCTACATCCTATGTCTGATGTGTTAGTTAAAACTAATCCTATTATGTGTCTTAATAGGGTTGTTGCTATTTGTTTGTTAGAATATTTTGTATCAACTGCTAAACGCCCAATTTTTACTGAAGGAAAATCACTATAGTTTGCTTTAATCGCTAAATCTTTTTTCTCTTTATTATTAACCCTTAATTTATCATTTAATGTTGTTACATAACCAATTACTTTTTTAGTGTTTTTTAGAACTGCTACGTGTGTTACATTTATTTTTTGTTCTTGTTGTTTTAATGCGTCTTCTTTTAAAAATAAATCAAGTTCGTTATTATCTTTTGTTTTCCCGCAAGAAAAATTTTTTAAATCATGAGTATTTGATAATTTTTTTATTGAGAACCAAGATAATTCTTCTAAAAATTTGTCAATATTCAAGTGTCATCACTTGCTTGAAAAGAATTTGTAAATTAACTTACTTTTATCTAATTCTAATTGTTTTTTTGAATCAAACTTATTTTTGTGCATTTCTCTCCAAAATTCTTTTGCACTTTCCCCCTCAAGAACAGGAGTCTCTTCAATTGGTTTAGCCATTTTTATACACCCTCAAAATCAATCATTTTAATTAAAATAATACTCATAACTTATAAGATATCTTTGATTTAAAAGATATTTAAACATTACTATTACTACTACTATTGACGAAATTCATTTCCAAATTTTTTTAATATTAAAAGGTTTTTTTTGTCAAGGTTATTGTTGTAATGGTAAAGAGTTATTATAATTTGTTAATCAACAAGGGGTTTTATTGAAAACAATTTCTTCAGCAAACATAACCCAATCTCAAACTTCTAAGATTCGTATTTTATGCAATACGACAACATTTGTTTGTTGTATCTTATGTAATACACTTCTTTATATATGGTTGTATCTTATAAGATACATTTATAAATTGTTTTTAGGAGAACATATCTATGTATGAAGATAATTCAATCCTACTAAGAGAACTTCAAAAAGAAAACACTTGGTGGAGTGGAAAAGATATTTCAAAAGAACTATTAAAAGGATTCAAAAGAGCTGATTTTTTTGTATATATAAAAACTATTCTTAAAGAAGAATACCCGCACATAATAATAGGGCCTAGAAGAGTAGGAAAATCAACTTTATTATACCAATTAGTAGACTTTTTAATAAACAAAAAAAATGTTCCAAAAAATCGAATAATTCTTTTATCACTTGAACGTCCCTTCTTTAGTACAATAAAAAACCCAATAAAAAAAGCCTTAGAACTATTTGAAGAAAACATATTAAAAGAACCATTAAGTAATCTAAAAGAACCAGTATACATATTTTTAGATGAAGCAAGTCGAAATGAAAACTGGGCTCTTCAAGTAAAAGAATATTATGATAGAAAATATAAATTAAATTTTCTAATAACAGGTTCTTCAAGTCCAGCATTGTTCGCAAAAAGTACAGAATCATTAGTTGGAAGACACAAAAAAACAATTATGTTGACACTAAAATTTAGTGACATAGTAAAAATGATAGGCGATGATATGTTAAGAGATTTATTATTCCAACATTCAAAAGATAGTATACGCGCAAGTTTTATTGAAGCTATTAAGAAGGAAAATCCAAATATATTTTTTGATAAAATGAATGATTTTTATATAGCTATAGGAAGCGAAAACGAAACTAAACTACAACTCATCTTAAATCAATATTTATTAAAAGGAGGATATCCTGAATTTTTTGAAAAAGAAAAAACATGGAGTGAATCATCAAAAATAATGAGAGAAGCATACTTTGAAGCAATAATAAGTTATGACATGGTAAGAATATTCAAGTCAAGAAACCCAGAAAAAATAAAACAATTATACACTTTCCTTGCAGTATACACAAGCCAACAAGTAAATTTAACAAACATTTCTAAGGATTTAGGTATAACCAGAGTAGTTTTAAACGAATATTTATCTCAATTAAAACAAACTTATTTAATTAACATAATAAGACCTTACAAAAAAAATAAACTTAAAATAAGTAATGATTTAAAAAAAATCTATGTTGGAGATATAGGATTACGTAATGCTATTTTAGGATTGAATGAAACAGAAGTAAGCGAACCAGATTTACAAGGAAGACTAGCAGAAACAATAGCTCAAGATCATTCATTAAGATTAAAATTTTGTTTAGAGCCTAATATAGAAAACGAAAACTTTTTTTGGAAATCAGAACGAGAAGTAGATATAGTAATGGAATTAGAAAAAAAATTAATTCCAATTGAGTCAAAATATTCAGAGAATATAAAATCAGAAGATATTAGTGAATTAAGAAATGTAATAAAAGAACTAAACAGTCCATTTGGAATATTATTAACTAAAAACTCTTTTCAAATAGATAAAGAAAACAAAATGATAAGCCTGCCTTTATGGTTATACTTACTAATGTGCTAGTCATTCAAACTCTTACTAATTAAAAAAAAATTAATTTTAATATATTTGACTATCTACTAGTACATTTTTTTATTATGAATAGTTTTTTGTAGTCTTTTGGAGGCATGGTATATATCCATAATTATGGATATACTTATTTTCTGGTTATTATTTAAAACAAGAATAAGTTTTAGTAAAATAAATTTCATTTCCAAATTTTTTTAATATTAAAAGGTTTTTTTTCACTAACCTTGTAATAAGTTTTCATTTGCATGTCAGCCATTAA
Organism: Candidatus Iainarchaeum sp.; assembly: GCA_028690725.1. Classification (GTDB taxonomy): domain Archaea; phylum Iainarchaeota; class Iainarchaeia; order Iainarchaeales; family JAAZKV01; genus JABIDZ01. Next base: position 5,544 of record JAQVAR010000023.1, on the reverse strand, counting down.
TCCAAAGCAAAAGAAAATTACTCCACAAACAAACATTAATCCGGCAAACATTGGTATTGAAGAGTTAACCAAACTAACCCTTCCTAATAATCTCAAAACAATTAATATTATTCCTAAAAGAAATCCTATTCCAATTGATATTAGTCCTATTGAACCAAAAATGTGTAGTGGTCTGTTAGCATATTTTTGCCAAAACCATATTATTATCATGTCCAAAAAACCTTTTGGTATTCTCTTCCAATTATACTTTGTTTTACCATACTTTCTTGTTCTGTGAGATATTTCTACTTCTGTTATAGAATATCCTTTCCAACGAAGCATTGGTGGGATATAACGGTGCATTTCACCATATAATTCTAAATCTTTTAAACATTCTTTTTTAAAAACTTTGAATGGGCAACCATAATCATGTAAATCGGTTCCTAACAAATAATGTCTTAATTTTGAAGCAAAGAATGATAAAAAGTTTTTTGAAAAATTGTCTTTTCTCTTACTCCTATAACCAACTACACAATCATATCCTTCTTCAATCTTTTTCAAAAACAATTCTAATTCATTAAAATTTATTTGCATGTCACCATCAATATAACAAACTAATTCTTTTGAAGCTAAATCAAATCCTGCACTCATTGATGCTGATTGTCCAAAATTCTTGTAAAAATCAATTATTTTAACTTTAGAATCTTTTTTTCTTATTTCTAACATTTCTTTTAAAGAATTATCATTAGAACCATCGTTAACAAATATTATTTCATAATCCATTTTTTTTAATACTAAAACAATTTCTTTGTACAATGGTAAAATATTTTTTTCTTCGTTTAAAATTGGTATAACAATAGAAATTGATTTCATGAAAAAAACAAGTAAAAAAGAATACTTAAATGTTATCTTTTTTAAATATTGGAATAAATTAAAACATAGACTTTTAGAAGAAGGAAATGAGTCGGTGACAAATTGTTCCCAGTTGAAATTAGTTGTGGTAGATGGAAAATTAAGAGAAAGCGAAATTGGAAACTATTTTGGGACAAATTTTTCCTATCTGAAAATTCAATAAAACATTTTTTTCCACGATTCACAAATTTTTATAAAAATTATTCTTCTAATAGCCATTTCCATGCTGGTTTTACTTTTATTGTTTTTCCTTGTTCTTTTATTGTTTCTTCTTGGTTTAGATTTATTATTGTTAGTTTATTGCATTTTAATTCTTTACTTGCTTTTATTAGTGCTTTTATTTCTCTTTCTTTTGTGTTTAATTGTTCTATGCTTATGCTAGATTGTATTAATTCAGTTATTTTTTTTCCTTTTTGTATTACAAAATCTATTTCTTCAGTTTGTGTTTTATAATAAGAGATTTTGTGGTTTCTTCTTTTTAATTCTATAAATATCATGTTTTCTAAGAGTCTTCCTTTGTCTTCTATATTATTTATTGTGAGTATTCCATTGTCAATCAAGTATATTTTTGGTATGCTTTGTTCTGCTTTTTTGTAAGAGTGTTCATTTTTGTGATTAGTATATATTATATTTGCGTCTTTTAAGTATTCTATGTAATTGTATATTGTGTTTTTGCTTAGTTTGATTCCTTGTGTTTTTAAAAAATTATAGTATTTGTGTGTTGAAAATTCAGTGGAATTTATTAGTGCGTTCATGGTTAGTTTTAATGCTTTTATGTTTCGTATTTTTTCTCTTTCTGCTACATCTTTGTATATTGTGGTGTTTAATATTTCGATAAGCAGTTTTTCTTTTTGTTCGGGATAAATTATTGTTTCTGGATATCCTCCATACAACAAGTATTCTTGAAGAGCTTTTTTTATTTTATTTATTTCTTTTGTAGAATAGTATTTTTTGGTTTGAATTTCTTTTGCATTTAAGTATTCTTTGAATGAAAATGGGTATATTGAGTAAGTAAGGTTTCTTCCTCGCATGCTTGTTGCAATTTCTTTACTTAATAATTTTGAAGATGATCCTGTTAAAAAAATGTTTATGTTTTCGTCAAGGCATTGTCTTACAAAATTTTCCCAATTTTTTACGTTTTGTATTTCATCTAAAAAAAACCATGTTTTTTTGTTTTCTGGAACAATTTCAAAATATATTTTTTTTATTGTGTTAAGATCTTCTATTGTTGGTAATATATCCGATCTTTCAAAATTAATGTATAATGTTTGTTCTTTTTTATTGTTTTTCAAAATTTTTTTTATTATATTATATATTTCAAATGTTTTGCCTGTTCTTCTCCCACCTGTAAGCGTAATACTTCTATTTATTGGGTTTTCTAATGGAATTACATATTCTCTTTTTATTGTATGTGGGAGTTCTTTTTCAAAATAATCTTTAATTACTCTTGCCCAAAATTCCGAATTCATAAGTATTATATACAGGGAAACTATTTATAAAAGTTTCCCTTATAATAAACTTTCTAAGTGTCTATTATAATGGACAATAATCGTTTTTTGTGTCTATTACAGTGGACGTTATTTTTCTGTTTATATTTTTCATTGAAAAAGCCAATTTAGTGATAATTTATTTCTCTGTAGTTGATGTTATTGTAATTCTAACAGAAAATGATTTTCAAAATGCGAGAAATTATTGAAAAGTGTTAAAACATAGATTTTTAGAAGGAGGAAATGAGTCGGTGACAAATTGTTCCCAGATAAAAACGTATAGTTTGGTTTGATAAATTACAAAAAAATTAAATATAAACCCAACGTTGCAATAGAGCAATGTTGGGGGGTATATGAAATAATTATCTAGCTAGAAAGTATTTAAATTTTTTTATTATGTTCTTTCGTTGTAAGATAGTATATATAAATAGTAACTTTCTTACAACAAAGGTTTAAATATTGTTTGTTTTATATTATTTGTATGTATGATTTGGAAGTTTTAAAAACAATGAGAAAAATGCCTGTTTTTTCTTTGTCTGATATAGCAAAAATAACAAAAAACAGAAATTATGCTAAAGTGTTGTTAGCAAGAATGGTTAAAGGAAAAACTATTTGTAGGTTAATGCGAGACAAGTATTCTTTACATGACAATCCATTAATTTTTTCTCCTTTTCTAAATAATCCTTCTTATATTTCTTGTGCTTCTGCTTTAAGTTATCATGGTTTAATTTCTCAAATTCCTAATAGTATTTTTTTGATGACTACAAAAAGGTCAAAAAAAATCAATAATTTAATTTATCATAAAACAAAAAATTTTTTTGGTTTTAATTCAACAAAAATAAGTGGGGTTAATACTTTTATTGCTGAACCAGAAAAAGCGTTTATTGATAGTATTGGAATACATCCTTTGCACATTATAATAGACGCTTTGCCTGAATTGGATTCAAAAAAATTGTTGAATTACGCAAAAAAATGTAATGAACTAAAAAGAATTGCTTTTCTATTAAAAAAAGAATTAAATGTTTCAAAAAAATATATTTATTTGGATCCTTTGAGTAAAAAAAGTGGTGTGAGGGATGAAAAATGGAAATTGATAATGAATTGTTAATAACAATTGGAAAAAGAAATAATCTTTCAAACAAAGAACACATAGAAAAAACTTGGTTTCAAGACCACTTATTATATTATTTGTCAAAAAAAATGGATGATTTAATATTTAAAGGTGGAACAGCATTATACAAGTTTTATTCTTTACCCCGATTTTCTGAGGATTTAGATTTTTCTACAAACAAAGATGTTGACAAAGAATTATTAGAAGAGTTTTGCAAAAAGAACAATATTTTATTGGATTACAAAAAAATTAGGAATTCTCATTTATTCAAACTAAGGTTTAATGGAATATTAACAGAAAAAAATACTGTTAGAATAGATATTAATGTTTCAAAAAAAATTTGTTCTGTTGAAAACAAAGAATTCATTTCTTTTTATCCTGATGTTCCTCCTTTTATAATAAAAACAATGTCTTTAAAAGAAATTTTTGCAGAAAAAATTCATGCTATTTTGAATAGAACAAAAGCAAGAGACTTATATGATATTTTTTTCTTGTTAAAAATAATAAAACCTAATAAAGATTTTTTATTAAAAAAATTAGAAGATAAGGGAATAAAAACAAGTGAAAAAGAATTAAAAAAAATGATTTTAGCAAAAATAGATGATTATTCTTTTATTTGGAAAGAAGAACTAAAACATTTTATCCTACAAGAATTACCAGAATTCAAAACAGTAAAAGATTTTATTATAAGAGAATTAAAACTATAAAAATATTATGTATAATTAATTAGGAACATTTCTTGATTACAATACTATTATTAGAGAACAATTCTTCACAATTAACAAGAATATTATCTAAAAAATCTATTTGAAAGGGCTTTAATTTTGACATAGAAAAATTGTCTCCAATAAAATAGTATTCTCCAACAGGTTTTTCTTCTAAAAATTCTTGTCCTGAATAAACGTCAACATTCTTATCAATTTCAGGATTATAACGATTAATAGTATTACTTCCTTTTCCACTCATAGAAAAAGGTATTATTCTAAAAGGTTTTTTTATGTACCATTCAACATGTGGAGAATAAAGAGTTATTATTCTAGAATCCTCGCTTTTCAATTCTAATAATAATTCATTTGGAATATTCTTATAATTTATTTCTGGTGCTGAAAAATCATTAAAATTTCTTTGAATTGGAACAAGAACATTAGTGTAAATGAAAGGATTAAACAAGTTGGATGTTAAAAAAATCATTATAAAAAAAACTATTATTATTAAAGAATCATATTTTTTTGATAAATAATAAAACATTAATGTTGAGAAAATGATTATTGGAAAAGTAATAAAATAAATATATCTAAAAGCAAACAAGTCAACAAAGAATACTAATAATAATAAAAGTGCAGTGGGAACAATTAGTAAAAAGCAAAGTTCTTTTTTTTCTCTAAAACAATAATATAATCCTATTAAAGCAAATATTAGTAAGAATTGCATGTGTGAAAAAAAACCAAAATAACCTATTATATAATTAAAAAATAATTCTGTGCTAGTACTAATATTAATTGCATTAACAAATCTTCCAATCAAAAAATATGTTATTGGTATTAATAATAATAAAAAAAATTTGTTTTTTAACAAAAACTTTTTTGACAAATTCTTTTTCCTTAAAAAAGGGTATAATAGAATTGGTGTAAGAATTATTCCTGCTATTTGAGTATCAATAGCTAGTACAAAAGTTGTTAATGCAAAATAATAATATTTGAAATTGTTTTTTGCTTTGTAAGAAAAAAATATTGTTGCAAAAAACAATAATTGGAATAATTGGTAGAATCTAGCTTGTCTAGAATAAAATACTTCTAAAAAGAATATTGTACAAAACAATGCTGTCATCAAACCAGCTTTTTTTCCACCAAATTCTTTTCCAAACAAAAATGCTAGTAGAACAGTTAACAATCCAAAAATAATAGAAGGAAATCTTGCTCCAAAATCATTTACTCCAAATATGATCATTGAAATTGCTTGTGAATAATGAAACAATAATGCTCTTGAATAGAATGCACCAGAATCAAATATTGGTAAACCTTTTTCAAGAATTTTTACAGCAGCATTTGATGAAAT
>JAQVAR010000022.1 GCA_028690725.1 Candidatus Iainarchaeum sp. | reverse complement strand
CTGTTAACAATTCTTGTTGAGCCTTCATTGACAAAGTAGCAATCTCATCAAGAAATAATACTCCTCCTGAAGAACGATGAATCATTCCAGGTTCTACTCTTAAGTGAGCTGGTGTTCCTAAACCACCACTTTGTAATGGATCATGTCTAACATCACCAAGTAATGCTCCTGCTCTTGCACCAGTTCCTTCAAAAAAAGGAGCAACTTTTTTTCCAAAATTATTAACTAACAATTTTGGTGTTGAACCACTTTCTCTATTACGCATTTGACCACCAATAGACAAACCAATTAACAATACTGCGCCAATTAACAATAATGCTGCAAAAATAATATCAGAGTACCAACCAAATTGCCATAAAACACTCGCAAGAATCATCCAACCAATTGGTAAAATAAAAGAAATCATTCTCATTGAATCCTCTGATTTTTTTGCTTCTAACCTTGATTGTTCAAGAATTTTTTTTCCTTCACCAGCTTTAACAACCCTAACCTTTGGATTATTAGGATCCTCATTATTAGGATAAATTAGAACATCTAATAGTTTTTGTACTGGAAGAATTTCTGACATTGCTTGTGCTAGTAAAGATTTTCCTGTTCCAGGAATCCCAACTAACAAAACATTTCTTTTTTGAGCAGCAGCTTTCCTAATTAATTCAACACTCTCATCTTGACCAATTACTTGCCCAATAAGATTTTTTGGAACAATTATTTTAGAAGTATCATTAAAATTATTCATACCAAACTTTATATTATCCCCAACAGAATCATTAAACTTAACAGAATTCTTCTTATTTTTTCTAACACTCTTACCATTAAAAGACATAAATTATTCTTTCATAGAAAAGGGTTAAATATGTTTCCAAAAAAATTTTAAAAAAATTTTAACAAATTGTTTCAAAGATTGGTTATTTAAATATTAACAAGAAAGGATTGTTTATGGAAAAAATAAAAATTTGTTTTTTGGGAACTTCAGGGAGTGTTCCACAAAAAAACAAGAATTTTGCCAGTACAATAATATCTTTTTCTGGTAACAATTTGTTGTTTGATTGTCCTGAAGGAACACAAAGACAATTAATGATTTCTAATAATTCTTTAATGAGAATAAACAATGTTTTTATTTCGCATTTGCATGGAGACCATTTTCTTGGTTTGTTTGGTTGGATTGCAACTATGACTTTAAATCAAAGAAAAGAAAAGTTGACAATTTTTTCTCCAAAAGGAGGAAGACAAAAAATAATTAGAATTTTGAAAGAAACAATTAAACCTTGTTTTGAAATAGAATTTAAAGAAATAAAAAGAGGATTATTATTAAAAAACAATTTTTTTGAGATAAGAGCTTTTCCATTAAAACACGAGATTGCTTGTTATGGTTTTGTTTTCAAAGAGAATGATAAAGATGGAGAATTTGATAGAAAAAAGGCTGAAAAATTAGGAATACCTGCAGGGCCATTATATTCAAAACTAGTTAGTGGAAAAATTGTTACTATTAATGGTAAAAAATTTTGTAAAAAAGATGTTTTTGATTATTCAAAAAAAAGGGTTGGGAGAAAAATTGTTGTTATTAGTGATACTAGGCCATTAAAAGAAAGTATTACAAATGGAAAGAATGCTGATATTATGATTCATGAATCAACCCATTTAGAAGAACAAAAAGAAAGAGCAATTGAATCGTTTCATTCTACTGCAAAAGAGGCTGCTGAAATAGCAAAAAAAGCTTGTGTGAAAAAATTATTTTTGTTCCATTATAGCGCTAGGAATAATGATGAAAAAGAATTTGAAAAAGAAGCAAGAATTGTTTTTAAAGAATCTTTTTGTGTAAAAGATTTTGATGAAATAGAAATTTAAAAATAAAAAACGTTTTGAATTTTTATTCTATTTGAGATTCTTGATTTTTCATAAAATAAATTATTTGGGTTTCTTTTTCTATAATCTCATTTTCTTTTTCTCGAATCAATCTTTCAAATGTTTCTTGAGAAATATTATTTTTTAACAATTTTTTTTCAATTATATTTAGTTCACTCCTAATTAATTCTGATTCTTTCAACAATTTTTTTAATTTTGCTTTTTTGTATTTTGTTGGTTTTTTTAATTTAAAAAATAATTGTTGTGCTTTTTCCTCTAATTTTAAAAGAGGAGTTTTTTTCAAACGAAAAAGATCTAGTTCTGTTAAAATAATATTATATTCTAAATCATTTTTCAATTTATCAAAAATAGGTTTTCTTATTTTTCCTTGAAAAAACTTTTTTTCAGCAATTTTTAATTTATCCATTTGAATAGATAATATTTGTTCTTTTTCTAATATAAGATTTTTAGAATCATTAGAATTATAGAAGAAAACCATTAGTAAAATAATTGTTACTATCAAAACAATAAATATCACGAGTATCATAATAATAAAAAGTGTTGGAACAATTTAAACTTAGTGTTTTTTCTTTCAAAATTAAAAATCATTATTTTTGTCAAAATATTTTTGTTTTTGAATAAATTCATTATTTCTTTGTTCTAATGCTATTTTAAAAAAAAATAACAAAACAATAATAATTAAAATAACTAATAAAAAAACATAAATCATTCAATCACCTTGAATAATATTTCTAACTAGGATAATTTAAATTTTTTGCCAGGGGTTAAAACGAGTGTTTCAGTATTTAAAACGCTTTCAGAAATCCTTTTTTTCAAATCATTTGGGTCATGTTTTGCTTTTTCAAAAATATCATATTGCATTGGGATTAATGTTTTTGGTTTTATTATTTTTGCTGCCCTAACTAAATCAACAACATCCATACTTTTGCTACTTAATGGAAGAATTGCAACATCAGCATCAATATTTGAAAAAGATTCTAATAACATTGTTACTCCAGCATGATAAATTTTTTTGCCTTCACAATCAATTAAGAATCCTGTTGGGCAAAAACTTTGTGGGCAATGTGCTGTAACTGGTTTTATTTTAAAACCCTTTAAAAAAATTTCATTTGATTGTAATACGGAGGTCTTTAAATTTCTAGAAATTTTTAAATCGTTTAATATACTATCATGTGCTACAACAATTGCATTGTTTTTATTAGCAATTTCTTCTACTGCTTGTTTGTCAAAATGTTCTAACATTTCATTAGTTAGTAATATTAAACTAATATCATCGAAATGATCTTTTTTTGCAGGAATTTTTTTTAATTTTTCAAAATTAGTTTTTGAAGTATCAAAAATCGGGTCAATAAGAATTGTGCCACTTTTTCCTTTTAACTTGAAAAAAGAATGACCAAAATACTGAAGCTCCACCATATTACCAATATAATTCTATATGATATGTAATTTAAACTGTTGTATAAAAAAATGAAAAAAATGTTTTTTTAGAAAACTTAATTAATATGTTGAAACACACATAGATTATGAAAAAAAGATTTTTTACATTATTTTTAATTATTATTCTAATTTCTTGCTCGGTTTCAGCAGAAGGATATAATGTTTGGTTGCACAACGTTAACATTGTTATTGATACTGATGGTTCTTCTGAGATAACAGAAAAATTTCATTTGAGTTTTAATACTGAAGAAGATAAAATAAATTTTAGAAAAACAAGTATTGAGCTAGGCTCTGATTTAAAAAAATTTGAGGATTTTGATGAAATGTTTTCTCCAACAATCGGATTGAATAATATAATTAATGGAAAAATAACTTATGGAGAGGGAGAAGATAATTATCTTGAAATAAAATATGGTTTGGCAGATACTTTAATGGCAAAAGGAAAAGAAACCACTCTTGTTGAAGAATATAGTATTAAAGCAAATTATCTTAACAAATTATTTCAATCAGGATTATGGATTATTCCAGATAACACAACTATTGTTGTTGAATTACCACCAGGAGCAGAAATAAGAGAAACCGTTTCACCAGATGCTATCATTGATTCAATTGGAACTCGAAAAACTATTACTTGGAGTGGTTATAAGAGTGCTAACAAGCTTAACATAAAATATGTTTTGTGGAAAAAAATAAATCCAATTTTTGATTTGAACAAGTTTACTAATTTTTTGTTTAGAACAAATGAAGGGCTGATTATAATTGGAATATTATTGTTTGTTATTGGTGCAATAATTTGGAAAAGAAAATATTTTAGCTCAAAGATAGAAAATTTTGTTGAAAATAATACTGTTTTTGAAGAAGAATAATCAAAAATTTGTTTTAACAAAAAAGAGAGGATTGTTTCTTATTTTGTGCAAAAAATATTTTTTGTTTTTCAATTTCATCAGATTTTTCTTTTAAAAGAATCACTTTTTTAGTATTTTTTGTATTTAATAGAAATGCTATTTCTTTTTCATCAAATTTGAAAAAATTTATTATTTCAGGAGCAATTTTTTTGTTTTCCAATAATATTTGAATAAATGGAATATCTCGCATTCCTTCTTTTATTGAAGTGTGTGTTTTTGAACCAATTTTTTTTGCTAAACTGGTTCGAAGGTTTCTTGTTGATGTTGTCGAAGATAAAGAAGAAAGCAAATTTGGAAATTGGAATGGGTTCCACCCAGAATAATCTTTTGTTCTTGATAAACCAACACCCACAGTTGATAAGAAAAAAACATATTTTAGAAAAGAATAATGTTGTCTCAAAAAAATTCTACCTTTAAAAATATCTCCTCTGCTTAAAACTGAAAATGCTTTTGCAGTATCTTTTAAATCAAATTGTCTTGGAATATTTTCTTCAACCCAACGAACCAATAAGTCTGGAGAAACCTCTGAATTATTAACCATCTCTTGTATTTCTTTCATATTATGTCCTTTAAAAATTTTTGTCATTAATGGAAAAATTTTTTCTTTTCTTTGTCTAGGAAATAAATTTTTAACATTTTCAATTGAAATATCATCAATAATATTTTGAATATCTAACAATGCACTCCTAAAATCTCCCCCAGAATTCTTTGCTAATTCTTTTATTGCTTCTGAGTCATAAGATATTTTTTCTAAGTCACATATTTCCCTTAGTTTTTTTGCTATTGAAAGATAATTTATTTTTTTGAATTCTTTTAATTGTGTTGTTGTTCTTAAGGGTAACAATTTTTTATCAGAATAAATTTCATTTGCAGTTAAAATTATTGGATTATTAGAACTTTTTATTATTGAAACTATTGCTGTTACACCACCCCGATCAATTGCTTGTAGTGAATCAATCTCATCAATCAAAATAAGTCGTTTTGAACCAAACAAAGAAGTATTTTCAGCAGCAGAACCAACAATTTTTTCAATTCTTTCTTTATTTCTTAAATCGCTTGAATTCATTTCAAATACTTGCCAACCAAAACTTTTTGCAATCAAATAAGCTAAAACAGTTTTCCCAATTCCTGGGGGCCCAAAAAAGAAAAGTGGTTTTTGAAAAATATTATTTTTCCAATTTTCAGCCCATTTTTGAGCATCTTCAACAATTTCAGTATTACCAATAAACTCTTTAAAATTTTTTGGAAAATATTTATCAATTAATAATTGAGTATCATCCATATACTATTTAAAATTGCAAAAGAATTAAAACACAAATTATAATAAGAAATTAAATATTTTGTGTTAAAACAGCATAAGCATAATTATTTCTATTACTTTTAACAATTTCTTCAACAGTTTTACCTATTTTTAATCTACTCAGAACAAAACCTTCACCACTATTATAAGCGGTTAATGCTAACTTATCATTTCCAAATTTTTTTTTGAGAAAAGAAAAATATTTTATAGAAACTTCAATATTTTCTATTGGATTAAGAGGATTACAATTGTATTGAAAATGAGTTTTACTATCCCAAATAATAGGAGTTATTTGACCAAGCCCAACATCCTTACTTTTACCAAATGCAAAAGGATCCCAGCTAGATTCTTTTTGAAATAATTTAATCATTATATCTGGATTAACACCATATTTTTTTGAAATATTTTTAATAATGGGTTCTAATATCTTTTTATTATGCATAGCATCTTCAATAGAAATAAATTTATAATTTTTTGCAAAAAAATCAGCATTTTTTAATACGTATTCTCTAGATTCAGCATGTGATAATTTAGATACTCTTAATAAATTTGGATAAGATGTTTTCAATTTAGAAATATCAAAAGTAGTTTTTTTAGAAAAAACTTTTAATCCAATTTGATTATGCTTTCTCGCATTTTTTCTTATTTGTTCTGTTTTTCTTTCAAATTCCCCTGTTCTTTGTAATTGTTCCATTTTCATTTTTTCAATATCCAAAAAAGTTTTTTTAGCATCAGGAATTATTTTTGCATGAAGCATAGCACTAATAGAAGCAATTGCTGCCCCTACAAGGAATGTCTTTTTAATAAGCGTTCTTTTTGATAATTGAATTCTTTTTTTATTCAAAGCCATACTAATTTTATAAAGTATGTTTAATTAAAATTATTGTGGTATAATGCAAATAGGAATTGTTGGAAAACCGTCTAGTGGAAAAAGTACTTTTTTTTCTAGTGCAACTTTAATTGATGTTGCAATGGCATCATACCCTTTTACTACTATTAATCCAAATAAAGGAATTGCTTTTGTAAGAGTAGAAGATGCTGGAAAATTTTTTAATGTTAAAAGTAATCCAAGAAAGGGTTTTATAGTAGAAGATGATAATGGGCCAACAAGATTTGTTCCTGTTGAATTAATTGATGTTGCGGGATTGGTCCCAGGTGCTAGTGAGGGAAAAGGATTAGGAAATAAATTTTTGAATGATCTTAGTCAGGCTGATGCTTTGATTCATGTTGTTGATGCTAGTGGAATGACTAATAGTGAAGGAAATATTTGTGAAAAACATGATCCTTGTGAAGATATTATTTTTTTAGAAAAAGAGATTGAATTATGGTTTTTAAAAATAATTGAAAACAATTGGGAAAAAATTGGAAAGAACCCTGAAAAAGAATTAAATAAAAAAATTGATCTTATTTCACAAAGTTTGTCAGGAGTAAAAATTTTAAGAGAACATGTTGAAAAAATTATAAAAAAATTGTGTTTAGAAGAAAAAATGTTGAATCAATGGACAAGTGATGATAAAAAAGAGTTTGCTAAGCTTTCTAGAAAATTAAGTAAACCAATAATTATTGCTGCAAACAAATGTGATTTACCAACTTCTGAAGAAAATATTGAAAAAATGAAAAAACAATTTCCAGAACTAAAAATTATCCCTTGCTCTGCAATTTCGGAATTAGCATTAAGAAAAGCAAACAAAGCAAAAATATTGAAATATTTTCCCGGTTGGAAAAAATTTGAGATTATTGGAGAATTAAATGAAAAGCAAAAAGAAGGATTAGAAAATATTGAAAAAAATGTTTTAAAAAAATTTTTTGGTACTGGGGTACAAGAATGTTTAGATGAAGTTGTATTAAGAGTTTTGAATTATATACCTATTTTTCCAGGTGGAACAAAAACGTTAAAAGATAAAAATGGAAATTATATCCCTGATTGTATTTTGTTGAAAAATGGTTCAACCGCTTTAGACTTCGCATTTTCTCTTCACACTGATATGGGAGAAGGATTTATTAGAGCAATTGATGTTAAAACAAAACAAGTTATTGGAAAAGAACATTTATTGAAATATGGTGACGTAATAGAAATAATTTTTAATAAGCGTTAGAAAATAAAAAAAAACAAATTATTAATTATTTTTCTTCGAGTATTTCTGTTATTGATTTTTCTTTTTGTTCTGTTGGAGCATTATTTGTTTTTGTTACAGTAGTAGTTGTTTTTGTTGTTACAGTATTTTCTGAAACATTTTTTTTCTCTTCATCAGACATTTTTTTCAATGCTTTTTCTAATAATTCATCTTTGTTATTCAACTTTTTTAAAACATAGAAATACGCATTTATTATTTGGTCTAAATCTAATTGTCTTTTGAAACCAAGTCTTGCAATTTCTTCAAAATAAAGCCTTACTATTCTAAATGCAACTTCATCATCATTCATAATTTCACTTCCTCATCCCCGATTCTTTTACTTTTTGTGCAATTTCAAATTCAGAACCTTCTTTTCCTTTAACTCTTACTAGAGCATAAATATATGCGTCTATTATTTCATCAAGGGTCAATTGTTTTTTAAAACCAAATCTTGCAATCTCAATGAAATAAGTTTGAACTAATTTGAATGCAATCTCTTCATTATCCGCTTCAACAACACTTTTTATATCTTTTATAGAAATTTGTTCTGTTTTAGTATTTTTGAAAGAATTGTTTGAAATTATTGAAGAAAATAATTCTTTTATTTTATTATAATCAACTACATTTTTTCTAACAATTTTTTGATTAACTCTTGGATTTTTTTTAACTCTTATTTTATGTTTTGTTTTTTCAACAATCTTTGGCTTTGAACGAACATTTTTAACCACTGTTTTTGTAACTAGTCTAGTTTTTCCTTTTCTACCCAATTTACCTTGTTTTGCTAATTTCCACATTTCAACTGATTCAGTAAATGTTTTTCCTAATTTCATTTGAGAACCAATAAATTGGTTGTAGGCAGAAGGCTTTCTCTTTAATTTTAATTCTAATTTTTTAAATTTATTCCATTCTTTAACAGATCTTTCAAAAGTTAAACCAGATTTTATTTGTTTTCTAATGAATAAATTATATTCTGAAACTCTTCGAGTATTAGTTTTCTTTTTCTTTTTTAAATCCTCAAGAGCCTTTTTCAATTTTTCAATTTCTTTGCTTTGAGATTCTGTTTTCTTTTTATTAGCATTAATACTTTTTTTCATAGCCTTGTTAGTTTTTGTTTGAGTTTTATTAGTTTTTGTTTGAGTTTTATTAGTCTTAACAATTATTTTATTAACAGCACTCCTACCTTTACTTTTTGAAACAGCTTTAGGCTTACTTGCCTTTTTGATTAGTTTCTTTTTAGCAACCATATAAATCAATAAGTAAATTGGCTTAATAACTCTATAAAAATATATCTTTTAACTAGAAAACGTTAAAAAGGGCTATTTTTCTTTTTTATTGTTCTGGTTATTCCTTTACCTAGCTGTTTTTCTATTATTTCTATTACATTCTTTTTTTCTAATTCAAAAATCGCTTTTCTTAATGTTCTTTCAGCAAACTTGTTTTTTAAAATATTATATATTTCAACAGAAGTTTTTTCTTCTTTAGATATTAATTTTAAAATCAATTTTTCTTGTTCTGTTAAATTGTTTATTATTTCAAATTTGATTACTTTTTCTTCTTGGAATGCCTTTCTAACATGTTTAACCATTATTTTTTTTGAATTTTCTTTTTCAGCAATTCTTGCTGATTTTAATAAAGTATCAATTGCTACCCTAGCATCCCCCACATTAGCAGAGTGTGCTGCACATAAAGGAATTACTTCTTCTTCCATAACATTTGAAAAAAAAGAATATTTTGCTCTTTCTTTAAGAATTTCTTTTAATTCTTGACAAGAATATTTTTCAAACTTTATTACTGAAGCATTTAAAGAACTTCTAATTCTATCATCTAACAATGATAAAAACATTGGATCATTTGAAATAAAAATTAGTCCAATAAATAATTTGAATTGATCATTTAATCTTGATAAATCATACAATAATTTTTTTGTATCCTCTTTTTTTAATAACTGTTCTGATTCATCAAAAACAAAAACAGGAACAATTTTTTTATTTTTGATAACTGCAACAAATCTTTCGAAAATTTCTTCATTGCTCAAACCACGAATCGGAATAGGATAACCAAGAAAATTTGTCGCTTTTGCAAAAATTCCATTATACGAATTTATTTCAAAACAATTAATATACAAACATTTTGTTCTATCAGAATATTCTTCTAATTCATTAAGAACAAATTTTGAGGTAACAGTTTTTCCAGTACCTGGTAAACCAGAAATAAAAATGTTTTCCGGTTTTTTTCCTTGCGTGCTTGGTTTTAAACAAAAAACCATTTCACTTACTTCTTGCTCTCTAAAAGGAATTCTTTCAGGAACATAATCAGGATAAAGAAAACGTTCATCTTTCAAAATATTATGTATTTTTGAACCTTCAAATACATTAGACATATTTAATAATTATTCACAAAAGAATAAAAGCTTTACAAATGAATCATAATTCAAATTCAAATAATGTAATAGGTTTTTTCAAACCAAAATTTTGTTCAACCTTTTTATTTATTTCTCCAATAAAACCTTTTTTTCCATTAACAATTATTTCTGCTGAATTTTCTCCAAAAAAAGGGAAAAACTTTTTCTTGATTTTCAATTCTAATCCTAAATAATCACAGAGTGAAACAAGAATTGATTTTATTTCAGTAAAATTAACGTTTGTGTGGGTTGAAATAACACAAATATTAGTTGATTGTTTCACACCATTCTCTTCTTTGGAATCTAAACTAAGGCAAGTTCCTATTTCAAATATTTTTTGTGGAAACAACTGGTTTTTATTTTTTGAAATAAAAGATAATAATTGTGGAGATAATTTTTTTCGCATTATTTCATAATTTAATGAAACAGGATTTTTTATTGTAACAAAATCAGCTCTTTCTTCTAATAACATTTTGTCGGATTGAATTTCTTTTGAAGTTAAATTAAAAGTTAAAATTTCTTGTAAACCTAAACCAATTGCACCATCTCTAACAAAATCAGCAAAAAGAACTTCTTTTTTATGAGAACCAATAACATTCATATCTATTTTTTCTGGAGCAATATTATTGTAACCAAAAGAAATTAGTAAATCTTCTATAACATCAACAGAATGGAGAATATCAGTTCTATAAGAAGGATATTCTGCAATTATCTTGTTACCATTTATTTTAACATTATATCTTGCTTTTTCTAACAAAGATTTTATTTGTGAATCTTTTAATTTTAAACCAGTTTTCTTTGCAATCAAATTTTTTTCAAAAACAATTTTTTCTATTTCAAAACTCGGAGTTATAACAAAATTTTTTCCAAGATAAGGTTTTTTTGTTGAAGGAAAATTAATTTTACAAGAAAATATTTTTCCACCCCTATCTGCTAAAGCCATGCAAATTACTTCTAATGCCGTTTCAACTACTTTCCAATTAAAACCAGTTACTTCAATAAAAAGATTTTTTGTTTTTTCAGTTATTTTCCCAGTTATTTGTGAATTAATTATTGGCGGCATTGATGCTACTACATT
>JAQVAR010000021.1 GCA_028690725.1 Candidatus Iainarchaeum sp. | reverse complement strand
AGATAGAAGAGTAGCAAAAAAACTAAAAATTAGAGAGGGAAATAAAGGGGACTTATTAGAAGGATCACCACAAGGAAAAGGAATAGTATTAGAAAAAAGAGGAGTTACTGCAAAACAACCAAATTCCGGAATAAGAAAATGTGTAAGAGTACAATTAATAAAAAATGGTAAAGAGTTAACTGCATTAGCACCAAAAGATGGTGCAATAAAATTTATTGACGAGCACGATGAAGTATTAGTATCAGGTATTGGAGGCGCTCAAGGTGGATCAATGGGTGATTTATGGGGCGTAAAATACCAAGTAACACATGTAAATGGAATATCATTAGAAATGTTAAGATCTGGAAGAAAAGAGAAATCAAAGAGATAGTGATTTTATGAGTGAAAAAAAAGAAGAACAAAAATTTGATTCAAACAAAAAATCGTTCGGAGAAGCAACATTAGAAAAACCAGTTTTTGTAAAAAAACATTCTCCTTTTTCAGAATACAAAATGTTCAATAAATGGTCAACAAAAGATGTTATTATTTCTGATTTAAGTTTAGTTAGATATATTAATTTGGATCCTGTTATAATACCACATTCATTTGGAAAAAAAAGTCAAACAAAATTTGGCAAAACAAATATTAATTTGGTTGAAAGATTGATTAACAAGAGCATGAGATCAGGACAAGGAAAAAGAAAATTGAGTGGAAAATTTATTAGAGGAAGAAAAAGTTGTGGAAAAAAATTACAAACAATTAATATTATAGAAAATGCTTTTGAAATTATTGAATTAAAAACAAAAAAGAACCCAGTACAAGTTCTAGTCGAAGCAATTGAAAATGTTGCACCAAGAGAAGATATTACAAGAGTAAAAAAAGGTGGGGTAGCATACTCAATAGCAGTTGATGTTTCACCATTAAAAAGATTAGATGAAGCAATAAAAAATATTGCATTAGCAGGATTTGGAAATTCTTTTAATTCAAAAATTGACGCAGCAAATGCGCTAGCAGAAGAAATTATTGCAGCAGCAAATAGAGACGCAAGAAGTTTAGCAATAAAAAGAAGAGACGAAGTAGAAAGAGTTGCAAGAGCAAGTAGATAAAATTAAAATTGGTGAGCAAGAATGGGACGAAAAGAAGATATGGTTGAACTAGTAGAAAGCCTAATGGAAAAAAAAGAAAATATTAGAAATATTGGAACAGTAGCACATATTGATCACGGAAAAACAACTTTAAGTGATTCATTAATTGCTGCAGCTGGTTTAATAAATAATGAATTATCAGGCGAAGTACAATTGATGGACTATGAAGACCAAGAACAAGACAGGGGAATAACAATAAATGCTGCAAACATATCCTTAGCTTATCCTTGGGAAGGAAAACAACATTTAATAAATTTAATAGATACTCCAGGACACGTTGATTTTACAGGCGAAGTTATAAGAGCAATGAGAGCAGTTGACGGAGTAATACTAGTAGTAGACGCTGTTGAAGGGGTAATGCCACAAACAGAAACAGTAATCAGACAATCTTTGAAAGAATATGTAAAACCAGTTTTATTTATTAACAAGGTTGACAGAATAATAAGCGAATTAAATGCTACTGAACAACAAATGCAAGAAAAATTTATCAAAGTAATAACACATGTTAATACTCTAATAGAAAGAAATGCCCCACAACAATTCAAAGAAGAATGGAAAGTGGGAATAGAAAAAGGAACAGTTGCTTTCGGATCTGCAATGAAAAAATGGGGCGTATCAGCACCATATATAAAAAAATCAGGAGTTACTTTTAAACAAGTTTATGAATATATGAAAAACAATCAACAAGATGAATTAGCAAAAAAATCTCCAGTACACGAAGCAGTACTACAAATGGTTATAGACCATTTACCATCACCACTACAATCACAAAAATATAGAATAAAAAAGATTTGGGCAGGAGACGAAGAATCAGAAATAGGAAAAAACATGGTTAGTTGTAATGCTAATGGACCATTATCAATGGTAATAACAGATGTTGGTGTTGACCAACACGCAGGAGATGTTGCAACAGGAAGAATTTATTCAGGAACAATACAACCAGGAGACGAAGTATTATTAGCAACAACAAATCAAAAAATAAAAATTCAAAAATTAGGAATTTATATGAGTGGAGATTTTCTAACAATAAAAAAAGCAAGTGCTGGAAACATAACAGCAATAGTAGGAGCAAAAGATATTTATGCAGGAGAAACTGTTTCAACAACGGAAATGAAATCATTCGAAAATTTTATGAGTAACGCTAAACCAGTAATGACCATTTCAATAGAAGCAAAAAATCCAAAAGATTTACCAAAATTAATAGAAGTATTAAAAAAATTATCAAAAGAAGATCCTAATTTACAAGCAACAATAAATCAAGAAACAGGAGAACACTTATTATCAGGAATGGGAGAATTACATTTAGAAGTAAATATTTATAGAATAAAAAACAATCACAAATTGGAAGTGGAAACATCATCACCAATAGTAGTTTATCATGAAGCAATAAAAAATGGAAGCGAATTATTAGAAGCAAAAAGTCCAAATAAACACAACAAATTCAAAATAAAAACAACAAAAATAGCTGGAGAATTATTTGAAAAATTATTAGACGCAAACATGGAAGGAAAAATAAAACCAAAGCATACAGAAAGTATTGACAAATTAAAAGGAATAGGATTTGATACTGATACTGCAAGAAAAATCTGGGCAGTAATAGGAACAAATGTTCTTGTAGACAGAACAAGAGGAATAGTTGCATTAAATGAAATAAGAGAATTATTAGTGCAAGCATTCACAGATGCTATGAACGAAGGACCATTAGCAAAAGAAAAATGTCAAGGAGTAATGTTCGAATTAATGGACGCAACATTACACGAAGATTCAATACACAGAGGGCCAGCACAAGTATTACCAGCAATAACAAGAGGAATATATGCTTGTATGTTACAAGGAGGAGTAGAATTGTTTGAACCAAAACAATTATTGACTGTTTCAGTTCCAGAAAACCAAATGGGTTCAGCAAGTAGAGAATTAGGCGCAAGAAGAGTACAAATAACAGAAATGAAAACAGAAGGCGACTCAAGCATAATAATAGGAAAAGCACCAGTAAAAGAATTAATTGGTTTTAGTAATGCAATGAGAAGTGCAACACAAGGAAGAGCTGTTTGGACTGCAGAATATCATGGTTACGAAAAACTACCAAACGAATTACAACAACCAACAATAAAAGAAATAAGAAAAAGAAAAGGAATGCCAGAAGAAGTAAAATCATGGCAATATTTTATTGATTAAAATTAATTGCCAAGAGCTACCAAAGGTGCTCCTTTTAATGAATTTTTTAAAAAAAATTCTGGCAACATTTTGTTGATTAAAATTAAAAAATATTTTTATCAATAAACGAAAAAATAACAAGCTTTATAAAGCTTTTTTAATGAGAATAAATTAAGGTGAGCCCTAAAAAAAAGGGTTTTTTGTTTATAAGGAAGGTAAAATAAGAGGTGTAAAAAAATGGCAGATAAAGAATTAATTAACATAGTTTTCATTGGTCACGTAGATCATGGTAAATCAACTTCGGTTGGTAGATTATTATATGATGGCGGAGCATTAAGTGAACAAGAATACAGAAAATTAGAAGAAATAGCAAAAGAAAAAGGAAAAGGAACATTTGCTTTCGCTTACGCAATGGATAACCTAAAAGAAGAAAGAGAAAGAGGAGTAACAATAGATGTTTCATACAAAAAATTTGAAGCAAAAAAACACACTTTTACTATTATAGATGCTCCTGGACACAGAGACTTTGTAAAAAACATGATTACTGGAACTTCACAAGCTGATGCAGCAGTATTAGTTGTTGCAGCAAAAGAAGGACCACAACCTCAAACAAAAGAACACGCCTTCCTAGCACAAGTAATGGGAATAAAACAAATAGTAGTAGCAATAAACAAAATGGACGAAGTAAATTATGATGAAGCAAAGTTCAAAGAAGTATCAGAACAAATGACAAAAATGTTGACAGGAGTAGGCTACAAAGCAGACAATATAAAATTAGTACCAATGTCAGCTTGGAAAGGAGACAATGTTGTAAACAAAACAGACAACTTGAAATACGCTCCAAAAACATTATTAGAAACATTAGATGATTTGATAGCACCACCAGCACCAATAGACAAACCATTAAGAATACCAGTACAAGATGTATACAATATAAAAGGAGTTGGAGCTATCCCAGTAGGAAGAGTAGAAACAGGGATATTAAAATCTGGAACAAAAGTAGTGGTAATGCCTTCAGGAAAAGAAGGAGAAGTAAAAGATATTGAAGAACACCACGAAAAATTAGCAGAAGCTAGACCAGGAAATAATATTGGTTTCTCTATAAGAGGAATAGGAACACAAGATATTGGAAGAGGAGATGTTATTGGGGCAGTAACAAACAAACCAACAGTAGCAAAATCATTCATAGCACAAATAGTAATATTAAATCATCCAACAGCTATCCCAGCAGGATACGCACCAGTATTCCACTTGCACACAGCACAAATGTCAATGAGTCTAACAGAATTACAAAAGAAATTAGACCCAAAAACAGGTGCAGTAGCAGAAGAAAATCCAAAATTTTTAAAGACTGGTGACGCAGCAATAGTAAAAATAGTACCAACAAAACCAGTTTGTGCAGAAAAATTCTCAGAATTTCCACAATTAGGAAGATTCGCAATAAGAGACATGGGACAAACAGTAGCTGCAGGAATAATATTAGAAATTGAAAAAAAAGAATAAAAAATATTTTAATTTGGTGTAAAGGTTTTTCTTTACATCAATTTTATATTTTTAATATAAAAAAAGTAGGTTGAAAAAATGCAAACAGCAAGAATAAAATTGTCAAGTACTGATTACAAAAAACTAGAAGAAATTTGTAATAAAATATTAGAAGTAACAGAAAGAACAGGAGCAAAACACTCTGGCAAAATTGCATTACCTACAAAAAAACTAATTATACCAACAAGAAAAAGTCCTTGTGGTGGTGGAACAGAAACATATGAAAGATGGCAAATGAGAATACACAAAAGATTACTTGACATACAAGCAGACGAAAGAACATTAAAAAGAGTAATGAGAGTAGAAATACCAGAAGAAGTACAATTAGAAATAGAAATAAAAGCATAAAACTAATTTTTAAAATAACAAACACTTTAAACATTATTAACAAAAAGAATATTATGAAAAAAATATTTGCTAACAATTTGGACGAAAATACTTTAAAACAATTTGAGGATTGTTTGAAACACAATTTCGTAGTAGACGAAGCATTAATGCCAGACGCACATTATGGATATGTTGCACCAATTGGTTCAGTAATAATAACAAAAGATTTTGTAGTACCATCTTGGGTTGGATATGATATTGGTTGTGGAGTAACAGCAATAAAAATTAATGAAAAAAATATTTTAGAAAAAATAAAGAAAAACAATAAAAAAATTTTTGAACAAATAAACAAAAAAATTCCAATGGGATTAGGAAAATTACAAGCAGAACACAATATTAGTATTGAAACAAAACAAAAATTTTTAGAACTAATAAAAAAACTAGAAAAAAAAGAACATGAAAAAGAATTATTAAAATGGTTAAAGAGAAAAGCTTTGAGCAATTTAGGAACTTTAGGACACGGAAACCATTTTATAGAAATTGATTATTACAAAAAAGAAGTTTGGATAATAATTCACACTGGTTCTAGACATGTAGGGCATCATATAGCAAGTTATTATATGAAAAAAGCAATGGAATTGCAACAAGAAAAAAATAATTTTGAAAAAACCTTTGCATTAAAAGCAAATAGTAAAATAGGAAAAGAATATATTGCAATATTAGATTTTTGTTTAGAATTTGCTTTATTAAATAGAAAAGAAATTGCATTAAATGTTGTTAAAGAATTAGAAAATATTTTTGGAAAAACAATAAAATGGAATATGTGGGTTAACAAAAACCATAATCATGTAGAAAAAATTGGAAAAACAAATAATTTTATTCATAGAAAAGGAGCAACACCATCAAAAAAAAGAGAAAAAGGAGTCATACCGGGAAATATGCGAGACGGTAGTTTTTTAGTAATAGGAAAAGGAAACAAAAATTTTTTAGAATCGTCTAGTCACGGAGCAGGAAGAACAATGTCAAAAGGACAAGCAAAAAAAAGTATTAAATTAAAAGACTTTGAAAAAACTATGAAAGGAATTATTTCTAATGTTGGAGAAAAAACTATTGATGAAAGTCCTTTTGCTTACAAAAATATTTTTGAAGTAATGAAAGCACAACAAAATAGTGTTAAAATTTATAAACACCTCAAACCATTAATTAATTGGAAAGGATAATGAGTTAAAAACAAATACATTTAAAAAACAAAAATATATTATTCCAATAATGAGCAGAAAAATCAGACTTCTACAAAAACGTTCACATGTTAATATGATGGCAGGAAATAAAATACCTGAAAGAATTAAACTTCTTATTGAAAGTAAAATAGAAGAAACAAGAAAATTAAAAAGACCTTTAAGTAAATATCAGAAAAAAATTCTTAAAAAAGAAATATCTTTACACAAAAAATAAAAAAATGTTTATAAAAAATTTTATAAACTTTTAAAAAAATAATAAAAAATAAAAAAAATAACATATAGAAAAGTATAAAAACAACCAAAACCTTTTAATTTCTAATAATACTTAATTAGGAGGAAAAAAAATGGATAGCGTTAAAGTAGATATAACACCGGGTGGAAAAGCAAGCAGATTGGAAGTAATAATTAGATTCATATGGGGTACAATCGCAGGAATAATATTATACATATTTCTAATAGTTGCCTACATATTACTAATCATTAATTTCATAACTTGTTTGATCTTAGCTAAAAGAGTTGCTCCAAAATTTATGGCAGCAGTAGTAGCACAAATGGCAAAATTAATGGCATACATGTTCTACATAACAGATGAGAGACCACCATTAATACCAGAAATGTAAATAATTTATTTTGAAAGAGTGCTTAAAGCATTCTTTCAAAACTATTTTTTTAACAAATGAATTATATATTAAAACATAAAAATTTTAGTAAAAAAATAAAAGAAAAGTTTAAATTATTAAAAAACATGGTATAATTAAATAATTTGATAATAAAGGAGGTAATACAATGGCTTTACAAACAATAAAAGAAATAGAGATTGTTTCAGCATTAAAAGTTGGAGCAATAACTGGAGGTCTTTTTGGTATAATATATGGATTAATTTTCGCAATAATAATAGCAATATTTGGCGCAATGTTTTCAGTAATACCAGGAATGGCAGAATCAATGTCTTTAATTGGGTTAGGAGCAGGACTAGGAATTATTGGAATAATATTTGCAATAATCGGTGGTCTAATTATTGGAGCAATTTATGGACTACTAATCGCAATAATATATAATTATATTATAGTAAAATTGTCTGGCGGATTAAAAATAAAATTAGAGTAAATAATAATCAAAATAAAAAAAATGTATTTTATATTAAGATGGATTTGCAAAAAAAGCAAATTCATTTTATCTTTTTTTAAAAAACATTTTTTCGAATTGTAAAAATATTTTATCTCAAAAAAATTAGCGCAAAAAGAATGTTTAAATACTTTATTTACTTATTTACAATATGAATTTAGGAAGAAGTATAAATGAAATATTCAAATTTAGTTTAATAGATTTTTTGAAGAATAAAGAGCTAAAAAAATATTTAATTTTTTTAACAATAATTTATGTAATATTTTTTGTTTGTTATATTATGACAACTGGTTTTTATTATAATTTTGTTGCTAACCAAATAACAAATTATGTTCAAGTAATATCTGATTTTACTTTATTAATAATAATTATTTCTATTCCGCTTGGATTAGTAATAACCTTTTTCGAATACAAAATAATAGAGGAACTTCTAAAAGCAAAAAAACAAAAAAATGCAAAAATTGATTTTATAAGATATGTAAAATTTTTATTTATGCCTTTGATAATGACATTATATGCGGCATTATCATTATTCAAAATAAAATTTTTGTTAATTGGAATAATTGCTGTATTATTAGTTATTATTGGAACAATAATTAGTTTAGCAAATATTTTGTTAGGAATAATAGTTTTATTATTAGGACTTTTAACAGGATTAATTTATTTTGCAATATTTATTTATCAGTTTATTAGATTGAGTATGGCACAAGTTGCTTTAGTAGAAGGAAGAGGACTTATTAATGCATTAGAAGAATCTTGGAAGGTAACAAAAAATAATGTTTTAAATATTATTGTTGTAGGAATAGTTTTCTTTATAATAATATACATAATAACAATGATTTTTACTATTCCTTCAATAATATATTCTATAGCTTATTCTTTTACATTAGCCATAGAAAGCCAAACAGAAATGATGAGTAGTGTTTTGTTATTTGATCCAATGTATAATTTATTGATGTTACCAATATATTTGATTGCAGGATATATTCTAATAGTACAAACAAATGTAATCACATTACTATATTTAATATTAAAGAAAAAATAGGGAAAAACTCTTTTTCCTAAAGAAAAATTCTTTTTAATAACTGTTTTTTATTTGATTTAAGTATTTTTGATTAAAAAAAACCAAAAACTTCTTCCAGTTAATAAGAGAAAAGCTTTTATAAATGTTTGTTGAGAAAACATAATTATGGATTCAAAAAAATTTAGGTTAATTGGAATAATATTAGTTTTAATAACATTACTTAGTTTTGCAAATGCATGTTCAGTAAGTTTAGATGATATTAGTTTAGGATTGAGAGTTGAAGGAGATTATTTAGAAACTATTTCAGCAGAAGATAATGATCAAATAGATATTAGAATTTCTTTCAAAATAGATGATTTTTCAGGAGACGATTGTTCTAGTAATATAACAGCAAGAGCTAGAATATATACTTGGGATGACACTGATGATGATTGGTCATTATATAGAACTACTTCAACTAAGAGTCAAACATTAGAAGAAGACGAATTTTATTTTGTTTGGTCTAACGAATTTAGTGTTAATGATGATTACGAAAGATATAAAATAGAAGGAACTATTTTTGAAGGAAGTAATGAACTAGAAACAATAGAAGCATACATTGATGTTCAAGACAATACTTGTTCAGGAATAATATTAGTGGCCGAAAATTTTACAATTAATGAGGGAAGAGAATCCACAAGAACATTTAGAATTGAAAATAATACTAATAAAAATTTTGAAATAAGTGATTTAAGAATTTATTTTACAAATGTTTTAATTAGTTCAGGAAGTGCAGATTATTCTAATTTTGTTAACGCATACAGAACAGAAAATGTATTAGTTAATTTAAATGCAGGAAATACTTCTTATGATACTACAATAAGTGGAACATTCTCTGTTTCAGGTTACCTAGGAGGAACATATTGTTCGGAAACACAAATAGGAAGAAAAACATTTGAAGTAACAATAACAGAAACAGAAGATGATTATTATCCACCAAGCACTACCCCCGCATGCAATGATTTAAGAATAGTTACTAAAAATGTAGAAATGAATGAAAATAGTTCAAAAAAAGAAATATTTTGGTTAGAAAATAATAGTAACAAAAGATTTGAAATTACTAATGTAGATGTAATTGATTCTGGATTAGATATAACACCATATTATTTTACACAATATGTTTTTCCAGGAAATATTGCGGACATAATATTAAATTTAAATTCAAACAACGTTTTCCAAACAAAAAGTTATGAACAAATATTAAGAGTTAGTGGAAGATTCAGTGATGGAAGAACATGTTCTTATTCAAATATTGGTAATCAATCATTTTTTGTGACAATAAATGATAATAGCGGAGTAGCATTTTCAAATTGTGGCAATTTAACAATTAATGTTCCAACAATTGTTGAATTAGAAAATTTTGGAGAAATAAATTATACTATTACAAATAACACCGGAAAAAAAGCAATTATTTATATTGAAAGTAATTTGAATGTATCTCCAAGTATGCTTGCTTTGCCAAATGGAACAATAATCTCAAATAAATTAAGCATTAATATGAATGGTAGAAATAATGGACAAATCACTTTTAGACCAGTAGTTGATTATTGTAATGTTGAATCAAAAACAATAACTGTTAATAATAATGCAAGAGGAAGTATTCAAAATATTTCAATGAGTTCAACAATAGAAAAAACAAACGAAGGGAAAATAATTAGAATTAATTTTAATAATCCAACAAACAAAACATTTTTAGGAGTATTAAGAACAAATATAGAAGGACAAATAATTAATGATAGAACAATAGCAATACCAAAAGGAGAAAGTTTTACTGATATAATTATTGATAAAGACATACTTGTTCAAGGAAATATTTCTTTCGTTTCAGAAGGACAAGAAAATACAATTGAATTAGACGAAGGAAAAACAAATTTAGCAGGATTATTTGCATATGGAATAAATCCAGCATTAATAGGATTAATTTTCCTAATAATAGTAATAATAATTGCAATAATAATTGTTTTAACAGAACCAAAAAGAAGAACAAAAGAAATTTGGGAAGAAAAATAAAAAAATTCTAAAACAAACACAGAGTTTGATTTATAAAGGTTTCTTCAAAGAAAATAATTATAATTAGTATTTTGTTATAATAACAAAATATTTTGAGTACACTGCTCTCACGGTGAGCGAGGGTAAATACCAAATCAAACAAGGGTTTGAACGAATTTCATTCAATGGTAGTATTCATTAAAAAAATTGTTTAAAGTGAAAAAATGGCAAGTTATAACGCTTCGAGAAAAGGATCAATGGCTTTTTATCCTAGGGTAAGGTCTAGAAAAGAGACTCCTACTATAAAAGCTAGTGGAAAAGAAGCAAAAGCATTGAGTTTTTTATGTTATAAGGTTGGAATGACACAAGTAATGGGAAAAAACACTCATAAAGGGAGCCCAACATTTGGTCAAAACGTTTATATCCCATCAACAATAATTGAATGCCCAGCAATAGAAGTTTTGGGAATAAGAGCATATATCAAAGATGAAATCGGTTATAATGTATTAAGTGATGTTTTAAGTGAAAAATTTAACAAAGATCTAGAAAGAAAAATATCTAATTTTAAGAAAAAAATAAGTAAGAAAGATGTTAAAAAAGAAAAAAAATATAATATAGAAG
>JAQVAR010000020.1 GCA_028690725.1 Candidatus Iainarchaeum sp. | reverse complement strand
TATTTAATTCAAGTATTATAATTAGATTTATAAAGCTTCTTTTTCAGTAATTATATTATAATTTTAGTGTTCTTTTCCAAGCCAGTGTGGTTGGAAAGGTTAAGTGATTTAAATGGTTAAAAAAGTTGTAAAAACAAATGCTTTATCAAAGCAAGAAATTGAAGAAATAATTGTTTCTTTGGCAAATGCTGGGCATTCACCAAGTAAAATTGGTTTAATTTTAAGAGACGAAAATGGTATTAAAAATGTTAGAGAATCTACTGGAAAACATTTGCAACAAATTCTTTCAGAAAATAAATTAATTGGGGATATCCCAGAAGACTTGTTGAATTTAATAAAAAAAAGTGTTTCTTTAAACAATCATTTGAATAAAAATAAAAAAGATGATTCAGCTAAAAGGGGTTATGAATTAACAGTTTCAAAAATAAGAAATTTGAGTAAATATTATATTAAAAAAGGAAAATTGCCTTTGGGTTGGAAATATACTTCTGAAAGTGCTGCATTGTTGGTGAAATAATGGAAGTTTTTGTTGAATTAAAAAGAGGGAATGAATTGATTTTTAAGAGTAAAGGCTTTGATTCTTTAGAAAAAGTTGATGGATTATTAAAGTGATTTTTATGGCTGAAAAAAATACTAGTTCAAGAAGAAAAACTGTTGACAAATGGAAAAAAAAGAAATGGTTTTTAATAAAAGCTTCTAAGTTATTTGATAGTAAGATATTGGCTGAAACTCCTGCTGAAAAACCAATAAATTTGATTGGGAGAACTTTAAGAATTACTCTTGATAGATTAACTGGTCAAAGAACAAAAAGAGATACAATAATTTATTTTAAAACTTCTGATGTTCAAGGACAAAATATTAATACTATTGTTTCAAAATTTGAACGTTCAAAATCATCTTTGGGAAGATTAATTAGACGAGGTAATAGCAAAGTAATGGTTGCTGAAAAAATTCCTGTTATTGGTGGTGACGCAAGAATAACTTTAGTAACAATTACTGTTAGAAAAGCCACTAATGAACAAAAAAAAGGTATTAATAAATTAATGAAAAACAAATTATTAGAATTCAAAGGAAAGGATTTTGAAGATGTTATTAAAGAATTGATTATGGGAAAAATGACTAGCGTTGTTGCTAGGGATGCTGAAAAAATTTGTATGATTAAAAAAGTAATTGCTTTCAAAGCAACTTTTACTGAATCAAAGTAGAAGGAAATTATATTATGGATTTTTTAGAATTAATACTAATACTTTTTTTCTTATTAATTTTTTCTATTTTTTCATTTAAAAAAAATCTTTTAAGTTTTGAGGGAATACTTATTGCTAATGCTGTTGGTTTAGCAGCAATAACTTATGGTCCTGGAGAAACAACGATGTTACGTTTTTTTGCAGTAGTAGCTTTTTTTATTATTGGTGAAATTGCGAGTAATTACCCAACAAAAAAACATGAAAAAAGGGGGATATGGAACGTTGTTGGTAATTCTTTACCAGCATTATTTGTGTTATCATTAATAATAATTTACCCAGAGCATAGTTTAATTTTAGAATTAGGTTTTTTTGGTGCAATTTCTGCTGCTTTAGCGGATACTCTTTCTTCTGAAATTGGTTATTATTCAAAAAGAAAACCAATACTAATAACCACTTTGAAAAAAGTTTCAAGGGGGGTTGATGGTGGTGTAACTTTGCTTGGTTTTATAGCAGCTTTTTTTGGTTCAATAATTATTTCATTAATTTATTTTTCTTTTTACCAAAACTTTTTTTTAATGTTAATAATAATTTTTGCTGGCCTAATAGGGACCATTGTTGATTCGTTATTTGGTGCTGTTTTTGAAACAAAAAAAGTTTTAAATAATACTCACGTAAATTTAATAGGTTGTTCTTCAGGAGCATTATTTGCTTTGCTTTTTGGAATAATCTTATTAGTTTAATTTTGTTGTGTGGTTTGATGATTGATTTAGAATTAATAATTATAATATTTGCTTATGTTGTTCCACTTTATTTTGCAAATGCTTCTCCAATAATAGTTCATGGAAAAATACCACTTGATTTTGGAAAAAAGGTTGGTGGTGAAAGAATACTTGGTAAAGGAAAAACAATTTTAGGAACGTTATCAGGAATTTTTTTTGGTTCTATTGCTGGTTTTGTTTTTTCATTTATCTATCCAAATGTCTTTTTAATAATTCCAAATTATTTATTGTTATCATTTTTTTTATCGTTTGGAGCGATTATTGGAGATATTTGTGAAAGTTTTTTTAAAAGAAGGTTTGGTTTTAAAAGTGGTCAAAAATGTATTATATTTGATCAAATTGATTTTATTATTGGTGGATTAATTTTTAGTTTTTTAATATTAATGCCAAAATTAGAAGTAATTATAATATTGTTATTCGCAACAATTTTTGTTCACTCAATAACAAATATAATTGCTTTTAAACTTGGTTTAAAAAAAGTTCCTTGGTGATCTAATTTGAATTATTCAAAAATTTTTTCTAATAAAAAAACAATTTTTTTATTAAAGTTTTTTATAATATTTTTTGTAATCGAATTGTTTATACTTGTTAGTAATCTTTCTTTTTATAATTCTTTTTTAGCCTTTATTTCATCATCATATCTTGGTTTTTTGAGTGAAGGTAATATTATTTTTATTAACGGAACAAAATTTGTAGTTGATAACTCTTGTACGGGTTTAGTTAGTATTGCTATTCTAGCAGGAATAACATTTTCTTTAAAAAATATTGATTTGTTTAAAAAAACAAAACTTTTTGTTTTTGGTTCATTAATTTTATTATTAGCCAATATACCAAGAATAATGATTGTTTTAATTTCTGCAAATATTGGTTTTGATGCTGAATTAATTCATGTATTAACTTGGTTTTTTATGAGTGTTATTGTGTTATTAATATGGTATTTTGGATTGAAAAATACGTTCAAAATAAAAGATTTTTCTGAATTATTATAATATTTATTTTTCTAATCTTTCAACTATTGTTTCTATTATCTTTGTAAATGCTGGTCTTGTTATAAAAACACCTATTAGACCACCAACTATTGCTACCATTGCAAAACCATATAATTTATCTAAACCAAGTAATGATGATCTGAACAAAATTATTGGTCCCATGACACCAATCATTGTAAAAGCAGAAGTCATTATTATAAATAATGCTGATTTAACTCTTTTTATTAAAGATTCTTTTACTCCTTTTCCTCTTCCAAGTATTTCATCAGTAATAACTACTTCTGAGTCAACACCAGTTCCTATTGCAGCGATTATTCCTACAAATGCTGCTAAATCTAATGGCCTTTGAACCCAAGCAATAAAGCCAAGTAACAAAATTATTTCAATTAATCCAATGATAAAAATTGGTACTGCTAAAGCTATTATTTTATATCTAATAATTATTACTAGCCCAACCATCAGAAAAGCTATTATTGCCATTATTAATATGTTTGAAAGAAAAGCTTCTCCTAATGATGGTGAAATAATTTCTTTTGAAATACTTTTTACTGGGGTTGGCAGTGAACCAGATTCAAGCAAAATTGCTAGTTCGTCCAAATCATCAAATGCTTCTTCAGCACTTGCTCTTTGACCACTAATTCTTAATGTAGAAAATTGTTTTGCTTGACTAATATCAACAACAGCTTCATTTGTAATGCTTGGTGTTAAACCAATTATTTGTTTTGCATTTAAAACATTCCATGTCCAAGGAGAATCTGCCTCTTCTACAATTACTTCAAAACCAATTTTTTCCAACTCAACAACAACTTCATTTCCAATATCATCAGAAATAATAGCTTTTTTTGTTTTTTCAAAATATTTTTCTAACAATGCTATGTTTAAATTGCCATCATAAATAATAAAATCTAATATTGAATCTTCTATTACTTCATCAATTTCTGTTTGTGCAGGAATGTTTAATATTTTGTTACCTGCGAAAAATTGTTGTGAATCATTTTCATAATAATCCTCGCTAATAATAATTAATGCGTCTGGTTTGTCTAAAAAGAAAATTGTTTTCTCACAATCATATTCTTGTTTTCCACTTGGATCAAGACCCGTTGCTGAACATTTGTGAAAAGTTTCTTGAGTAAACCTTTGAGTTGCAGTTTCATTAAGAATAAAAGGTAAACTCCATTCAAACGAATTAGTTCCTATTTTGTAAACTCCGAAAGAATTATCTCCTCTTAATACTTTTCTTATTTCGTCACCAGTAAAAATTATTTTTCCGTCTAAATTTGCTTCAAATTTTCCTTGTTGTTTAATTCTTGTTTCTATTTTTTCTAATTCGCTAGGGTCAGTTTCTGACATTTGTATTATAATAAATTGCCCCCCAACCGGTAAAATAGTAAAATCTTTTAAACCAGAAGGGTCTATTCTTAAAGAAATAATATTTGCAATTCTAGAAATTTCTTCTTGAGAAACTACTTCTTGTAATTCTATTTCAAAATAAGTTCCGCCACCAAAATCAAGTCCTAATGGCAAACCCATTGTTAAAATAGAAAAAATTGCTATGAGTAGAGAAACGATTAGTAATATAATTCTCCAATTTTTTAAAATTTTCATTTTTTTCCCTCAATAAACCATAATAATATTGGTGCGTTCATAAGCCAAGTAGAAATAAGGTCGCCAATTAAACCAAATAATAAAATTGCTGAGATATTATATACTACTTCTATTTGATAAAAATAAGAAATTATTATCATTGGAATTAATGCTGCTAATGTAGTTCCAGTCATAGTCAAACCAGTTTTCATAGAAGTTGTTGCTCTTTCACCATTTGTTCCACCATGATTTTTTAACAAACGTGAAGTAAGCATTATATCAGTATCAACAGAATAACCAATGAGCATTAACAATGCGGGGATAGTTGTTATTGTCAAAGGAATATTTAACAATGCCATTCCTACTAAACCAGCCATTACATCAAAAATCATTGCTAATATAATTGCTGCTGTTGGAACAAATTTTCTAAAAGCAATAAAAATTATTATAGTAATTAAGACAAAACCCCAAATAGAAATTTGTAACATTGAAGAAAGGGCTGCTGCACCAATAGTTGGAGAAATTTCTTTTTTTTGAAATTCAAAATTTTCTCCCAAATTTAATTTATTTTCTAATGCTTGTTGTAAACTAGCTGAAAAATCTTCTTTGTATTCTAAAAGAGCATCTTGTGCATCTAACAAAGCAAGCTTAGCATTAGCATATTCTTTTTCAAGTCCATTTAATAAAAAAATCGCTTTTTTAGAATATTCTATTGAAATAATATCGTCATCCAAATTAAATTCTGCATTAGCCAACAAACTTTCCACTTCATTAATAATGGGGTTATTTCCATACCTAATTAATGCACCAAAACTAGTTGGAGAAGCGAGGGTTGAAACACTCAATTCACTAAGAGAAAATTCTTCGTTCAAAACACTTATTATTTCTTGCTCATTTAATTGATTTTTAGAGCGAATAGTAATTTCATTTCCTCCAACTAAATCAATTCCTGGGCTTACCCCTGGAAAAATAAATATTAAAAACGAGAATAATACAATTAAGATTAAAGGTATTATAAGAAATCTTTTATATTTTTTTCCAAAAAAATCATCCATTTTGAAAACCTAAATAATCATTACTAGTATAGATTAAAAAACTGCTTAACCTTAAATATGTTATGTTAAAACGAAAAAATAAAATTTTTTTAAGCCAAAATACGCAGATAAAAAGGAATGTTAAGGGAGCAATTGGATTGTCATATTCTGATCCAGTTGAAAGAAAAGGAAATTATAAAAAATGGCTTTTAACACTTTTTCCAGAAAAATTTCCAAAAGCAAGAAAAAAAATGGTAAAAGAATTAGAACAACAAAAAGATTCTGAAAAAAAATTAAAAGATAGTGAAACTATTCTTAAAGAAAGAAAAAAAACAAGGGAAGAAAGACAAAAATTATTAGAAAAAAATATTAAACTAAAAAATGCTTTGTTGAAAAAAAGAAAAAAACCAAAAAAATCAGATTTAAAAATGAGACAAGACACAATTGAAACAGTAGAATATGTTTTGAAACAAGTTGTTAATAATAAAAGATCAAAAACAGTATTAAGAAGAATTTTAAGGGAATCTCCTTGGGCAATAAATGAAATAAGAAAAAGAAATCCTCAGTTGGTTGAAAAAGCAATTTTGTTAAATAGAAAAAAAGGTGTTAAAAAGTGAATTTGAAAACGATTGATATTCCAGAAAAATTAATTGATGCAGCTTTTGCAAGAGCTAGAAAACAATCAGCACATTACAAAAAACAAAAAACTCCTTTTTATACTATGAAGGGAAAAGAAATAGCAAAAATAGATGCTTCGTCAGAATTCTTAATAGAAAAATTATCTGGAATAGTAAAAGATTTTCCGAGTATTGATAAATTACCAGAATTTTATAAAGATTTGTTTACGTTTATAATAGATATTAATAATGTAAAAAAAGCTCTTTCAAACATGTCGTCAGTATCAAAAATAATTAAAAATATTAGAAGAGAAAAAATAGTTAAATTAAAAGAATTAAAGTTCGAACCAAATTCAATCAAAATAGCAAAAAATATTTCAAGAGAATATTTTGGAAGGGTATCTTCATTAATAAAAAGCTTGAAAAAAGATATTAATTTTTATAACGAATCAGTAAAAAAATTAAAAGAATTACCAAGTATAAAAGCTGATGAAGAAGTTTATTTGATAGCTGGGCTACCAAACGTTGGAAAATCAACATTATTATCAAAAATTACTGAATCAAAACCAAAAATTGCTTCATATCCTTTTACAACAAAAGGACTGAATGTTGGAATATTTTTCAAAAAATATTTGCCGATACAAGTAATTGATACTCCCGGATTATTAGATCGTTCATTAAGTAAAAGAAATAATATTGAATTAAAAGCGATTTCAGCATTCCAATATTTGAAAGGAACAATAATTTTTGTTATAGATCCATTACAAATTATTTCAGAACAAAAAAATCTTTTAAAAGAATTAAAAAAACTTTTTTCAGACAAAGGATTCATAATAGTAATAAATAAAACAGACCTAATAGAAAAAACAAAATTAGAAGAAATTTTAAAAGAATTTTCTGAAAACTATGTTGTAATAGAAGGCGAAGGGCTAAACAATTTGAAAGAAGAACTATTAAAATAAATTTCATAATAATTCAAAAAATATTTTATTAATTTTTTTTAAAATATTTTACTTGTTTTCAAACATTTTTAAAGATCTTTCTTCTAACAAAGTAAGTTTTATTGGTTTTGGTTTAAGATTTTTTTTCAAAACATTATCAAATTTTAATAATTTAATCACAATATTATTAAGTGCTTGCATTTCTGTTGGAAAATTTTCAATAAATAATTGTTCTGCTCTTGCTTTTAAAAGAATTCTGTTAATTCTGACTGCTAGTTCACCATTTGGTCTGTTGGGATAAGACGCCATTTCACCTATTTTTGAAACCATTTTTTCTCTAATCCATAACCCTCTTGGGCCACTTGCCCCTCTTGTCCCTATTCTTGGTCTTGAACAAACCCTTGTTTTAGAACCTCTTTTTTGTGCTTCAACCATTAATTTTTTTAATTCTGAAATTGAAGCTTTTTTATTAACCATAAAATAATAGTTGCATTAAAGTATATAATTTTTTTTATTCAAATAATTTGTTAAAATAATATTGTTTTTTTGAAAACCTTTTATTTAAAAACCTTTTTTCTTAACCTTATATTGGTTGCGCGGATTTTAATTAAATTGTCTGCAAAAAACTGGTGATAATATGAACGAAACTATTGAAATAATGAATGAAATTATTAATGATAGAGCCGTTCCAAGAAATATTCGATTGAAAATAGAAGAAGCTATTTCTAAAATAAAACAAAATAATTCTACTACTTTAAGCGAAGCAATATACTTGTTGGATGATATTAGCAATGATGTTAATATGCCTGAACACACAAGAACTGACATTTGGCACGTAATTTCACTGGTTGAGGACATGAAGGAAAAAATGAAGTAAACCAGTTGTGTGAAAGAATTGGAAGAAATAATAAGATTTGCTGAATCAAAAGGATTATTTATTTCAAAGCAGAGTGTTGAGTTATTATCAAAAAATGATAATTGGAAAAAAATTTTGGAAGAATTGTTTGAAGAAGGACAATTCATGATAGAACCAAAAATATTGGAAAGAAAGTTAGCTAGAACAAAAATTTCGCAATTAAGCACAAAAGTAGAAATAAGAAAAACTAATTTTAGCCCACAAGCAAAAGATAGGGCTCCTAATTTTAGGGTAATGCAAGAATATGATGTTACTGGTCAAAGTAATTCGGAAGGGAAAGTAGAAGATTTTTTGAGATTATTTAGGAGCAAATTCAAGTTACTTTCAAATATGTTAAAAGAAAGACATAATCTTTCTCCTATAGAAATAAAAAATTTGAAGTCAATTCCAAAAAATGAGAATGTTGATTTGATAGGAATTATTAACAAAAAGTGGATTACAAAAAACAAGCATATTGCTTTTGAAATAGAGGATTTGGATACAAAATGTATTGTTTTGATAATGCAAAAAGAAAAAGAATTAATGTTAAAGGGTGAAAGAATTTTAGAAGATAATGTTATTGGAATAAAAGGAGTAAAAATTGGTGATGATTTTATAATAATAAAAGAAATTTATTGGCCAGATCTTCCAATAAGAAAAAATGTTTTGCTCAATGAAGAAGTTTATTCTGGAGGAACATCGGATTTTCATATTGGTAGCAAATATTTTTTAGACAAAGTTGTAGAAAAATGGTTAAAATTTTTGAATGGAGAAAATTTGTCAGAAAAGCAAAAACAAAAAGTTGGAAAATTACAATATTTGTTTGTTAATGGGGATAATATTGCTGGGGTAGGAGTATATCCTGGTCAGTTTGATGATTTGTTAATAAAAGATTTGTATGATCAATATGAAGCATTTGAAGAAATAATGTTACAAATTCCAGAGTATATACAAATTTTTGTTTGTCCTGGGCAACATGATTCTGTGAGAAGAGCAGAACCACAACCGGCTATTCCAAAAGAATTTTTACCAAGACTATATGCACAAAGAAATTTTCATTTTATTTCTTCTCCATCATGGGTTGAAACTGAAGGATTAAAAAATCTTATTTATCATGGCCCAAGTATTCATGATCTTATTAGCAATGTTTCTTTTCTAACAATGGATCATCCTGAAAAAGGAATGGTTGAGTTATTAAAAAAAAGAGATTTGATGCCTAGTTATGGTGGTAGAAATCCTTATGTCCCAGAAAAAAAAGATTATATGGTTATTAAAGAAATTCCTGATTTGGTTTGGATTGGGGATATGCATCACAATGGTTATGCTAATTACCGAGGGACAACTGTTTTGAATGGTGGTTGTTGGGAAGCACAAACTGATTTTGAAAAAAAGATTGGGCATACCCCAACACCGGGAATTTTTCCAATGATTAATTTGAGTAATAGACAAATAACAGAGTTTTATTTTATGAGAAATAATTTGCAAAAAGAAATTGTTCCTGAACAATTAGAAGAGGTTAAAGAATGAATGTTAAAGATTCTTCAGAAATAATTGCAAAACCCATTATAAAAAAATATTTGGAAGAAATGCAAAAGAGAGTGAGCGAACAATACGAGCTAGCAAAAAAAGTAAAAGAAAAGGGTTTTGATATTTCAACAAAAGTAGAAATGACTCCCGCAGTAGATCTTGCGGATAGAGCAGAAACATTAATTGGGTTACCTGGATTAGCAAGGAGATACAGAGAAATAATTGTTGAAAAAAATGATAGAATGGCAACGTACTTTCAATTATTTAAAGAAATAATAGAACAAAAATGGTGCTCTATTCCTGAAGAACAAAAAAGATTAGAAATTGGAATAAAATCTTGTTTGTTAATACAAACAGAAGGGGTTGTTGTTGCACCATTAGATGGTTTACCAAAAATTGAGATAAACAAGAATCCTGACGGCAGTAAATATGTTGATGTTTATTTTGCTGGTCCGATAAGAGCTGCTGGTGGTAGTTCAACAGTTATTCCTTTAATTTTGGCTGATTATGGTAGAAAGTTACTTGGTTTAGATAAATACAAACCAACAAAAGATGAAATAGAAAGATATGTTGAAGAAGTGGGAATTTATCAGACTGAAGTAGTATCAAGACAATATGTTGTTCCTGATAATGAAATTAGAATTATAGTTGAAAATTGTCCTGTTTGTATTAATGGAACTCCAACAGAAAAAGTTGAAGTTTCAGTTCACAGAGATCTTCCTAGGATACCAACAAATATTATTAGGGGGGGAGCAGGATTAGTAATATCAGAAGGCCTGGCATTAAAAGCAATGTGGGTAATGGATAAAGCAAAAAAATATGCTAATTTGGATTGGAGTTTTTTAGAAAAAATAATAAAAGTTGAAAAAAAACAATCAATAATAGAAATAAAACCAAACAAAAAAATTCTTGATGGGTTAGCAGCGGGAAGACCAATTCTTGCATATCCGAGTAGGTGGGGTGGTTTTAGATTAAGGTATGGGAGAGGAAGAAATACTGGAATAATGGCAAAAGCAATTAATCCCGCGGGGATGTATGTTTTTGATGAATTCATTGCTGTTGGAACACATGGAAAAATAGAAAGACCTGGGAAAGCGACACAATTTTTTCCATGCACAACAATAGATGGCCCAATTGTTTTGTTAAAAGATGGTTCTGTTGTAAAAGTAAATAATGTTGAATTTGCTCAAGAAATAAAAAATAATATTGAAAAAATTTTGTATTTGGGTGATTTACTAGTTTCTTATGGAGATTTTAGAAAAAGTGCGCACCCATTAATACCTCCGGGGTATGTTGAAGAATGGTGGAAATTAGATTTAGAAAAAAAAATAAAAGGACAAGTAAAAAATGATAAAGAATTTGATTTTGAAAAAATATTAAAAAATCCTTTAGAAGTTGATGAAAAAATAGCTATTGAAATTTCAGAAAAATACAAAATTCCATTACATCCAAAATATATTCATTATTACAAAGCATTAAACAACAAAGAAATAATTATGCTACATAACTTTTTGTTATCTGGTTCTTTAGAAAAAGAAAATAATTTTGTTTCTAAAATAATATTAGAAAAAAATTCTGATTTAAAAGATTTGTTAGAAAGAATTGGTTTGTCTCATAAATTAGTTGGTAACAAAATTATTATTGATGAAAATGCATTGTCCATTTCAAAAACTTTTTCTTTGGAAGAAAGAAAAAAAAGTTTTAAAGAAAATGTTTTAGATTATCTTTCTGAAATTAGTGGTCTTGAAATAAGAGATAAA
>JAQVAR010000089.1 GCA_028690725.1 Candidatus Iainarchaeum sp. | reverse complement strand
ATAGTATTGCTTTTGGTTCACCATTACAATTCAAAGAATTTAAAATTAAAAAAAATAAATAATTTTTATTTTATTAATTTACTTCAATTTTTGTTTTCTTTCCAATAAAGTCAATTTCTAAAATATTATGCATTGCTTTTAATTCCATACTTATTGGTTCTAATGATTTTGGAGCAATTACTTTTTTTAAAGAATCTTTTAAACTAATATTGTTTTCTTTTTTTGCTTTCCAGATAGCCGAATTAAATTCAAGCAATTCTGTTCCAACTAATTTTGTTGTAATATTATTTTTTTCAGGCCATTTTTGTTTGTGTATATCTTTTTTAAAAAGTTCTTTGTACAAATAATAATTCATTGCTGCATTTACTGGTGCTAGTACTTCAAGAATTATTTTTAGAACATCTCTAAGTGTTTTTACTGCAGCATTTCTTTGTGCATCAGAAAATTTTATTTTTGGGTCGTTATTATATGCTCTTCTTTTTACTATTTCAACATAATTTGATGCAAATTCGTCTCTTATAAAATTTATTGCATTTACTGTTGGATTGTGAAAGTCGTAATTATTAAATCCTTTTTTTGCTTCTTGAACAATTTTGTTACTTTCACTAAGAATCCATTTGTCAACTTCCATTAGTTCAATATTTTTTTCTTGCTCTTTTGTAAGTTCAAACATTGAAACAAATTTGCTAACATTCCAAATTTTTTCCAAATTTTTTCCAGCGTTTTGAATTCTGTTAAAAGAACATTTGAAATCATTCTTATCAAGATTTCCTTCTACCGCACACCAAATTCTAAAAGAAGAAGCACTGTATTTTTCAAGTATCATGTGTGGGTCAATACTATTTCCCTTACTTTTACTCATCTTATATCCTTTTTCATCAACAATGTGTTGGTGTATCCAAGCATCTTTGAAAATTATTTTTTCAGTAAGTAAATAATCTTTTAACAAAGTATAATACAACCATGTTCTAATA
The DNA here is from genome assembly GCA_028690725.1 of Candidatus Iainarchaeum sp. Classification (GTDB taxonomy): domain Archaea; phylum Iainarchaeota; class Iainarchaeia; order Iainarchaeales; family JAAZKV01; genus JABIDZ01. The sequence continues at coordinate 1,543 of JAQVAR010000089.1, read as the reverse complement.
ATTTCTTTTCCTTGTGGTCTTAAAGAACAAGGAGTATTTTTTTCAAAAAATTTTTGGTACCTTTCATATCCTAAAATATATAATGGTGAAATACTTGAATCAAACCAAGTGTCGAAAACTCTTGGGTCTCCGTGAAAAGTTTTATTATTACATTTTTTACAAGCGCCATTATATTTTTGTTTCCAAGGTTGAACATACTCTCCTTTTTTTGCAAGAACTGGTTCATTACATTTGTCACAATACCAAACTGGTACTTCAGTAGCATAAAATCTTCTTCTTGTTATTGGCCAATCAATTGAAACAGTGTCTATCCAATCTAAAAGAATTTGTTTTGCAACAGGATTAGTAAAATTAACTTTTTCAGTAATTTCTCTCATTTTTTGTTTGAATTTTACTTGTTTCAAATACAATTCTGGCATTTCAATAAATTCAATTGCAGCATTACTTCTTTCGCTTATTGGTGTTCTATGTGCTTGGGTAGGTGTAATTTTTTTTAATAATCCTTTTGATTGTAATTCTTCAACAATTTTTTTTCTAGCTTCAATAATAATTAATCCTTGTAAAACACCTGCATTCTCATTTAAAGTTCCATCTTTGTTTATTGTAATTTTTCCAATTAATCCTTGTTCCATGAAAAATCTTATGTCTGTTAAATCACCATAAGAACACATCATCATTATTCCTGTTCCCTTGTTCATTTCCGCTGATGGGTGAGCTTTGCAAGGAACTTCTTTATTAAAAAAAGGTGTAATTAATTTTTTTCCTTCTAAATGTTTATATCTTTCATCTTTTGGATTAAAAATTACCATCCCACAAGTACAAACCAATTCTGGTCTTGTTGTGCCAATAATTACTTCTTCATTACTATCTTTTACTTTGAAAACAATATCATAAAAAAATCCTTTTCTATCCTCATAAATTATTTCTGAATCAGCAACAGTTGTTTGTAATTTTGGGTCCCAATTAACAACTTTGTTTGCTTCATAAATTAATCCTTTGTTCCATAAATCAATAAAAGTTGCTTGTGTTAATGCTCTATAACTATTCGAATCAGTTTCATAAATATTACTAATTTTTTCTCCTTTTTCCCATGAAGAAAATCTTATTCCACATTTAAAAAAACTATCAATGCTTTCAGCAGTAGTTTCATTTAACAATTTTCTACAATACTTTATTGCTTCTTCTCTTGTTATTTTTGTAAAATTAACATTATACTTTTTTTCAGCACTAATTTCTATTGGTAATCCATTTTGATCTAAGCCAAGTGGAAACAAAACTTCAAAACCATTCATTCTTCTGAATCTTGCAATAAAATCCATTATAGTATATGTTGCAGCGTGTCCAATATGAATAGGGCTATTAATATATGGTGGTGGAGTGTCAATAGAAAAAATTTTTTTATCTGTTTTTTCATTAAAATTATATTCTTCATCATTTTTCCATTCTTCGAAAATATTAATTTCCATTTCTTTAGTAAAAGACTTTTCTTTAATCAAATTTCAACACCAATAACTAAAACAAATATGATAATATTTAAATATGC